>JAFOZN010000263.1 GCA_017391185.1 Alistipes sp.
AGTACACTCTATGGCCGTAACACTATGGGCGGTCAGATGAATGTATATACCCTTTCGCCTATGACATATCAGGGCGCAAGAGCCTCTGTGGAGTACTCTACAGGCAATACCTTGCGAGCTAAGGCATCGTATTATGCCAAGCCTACGGATGGTTTTGCTCTCTCTGTGACGGGATATTATAACCGTACAGATGGTTATTTCGACAACGCCTACGATGGCTCAGATGCCGATTGGGGCGAGGGTAGCGGCGGTCGCTTGCGTACTATTTGGCAATTGGGTCGAGGTTGGTCTATCGACAACAATATCTCATTTGGCTACAACTATGAGGGTGGATATGCCTATTGCTTGGTAGATCCTGCAACGGGTGTAGTTGGTGATGTGAATTACAACGATCCAGCGCGTTATATGCGCTATAATCTCAACGATGGCTTGGTAGTGGAGCATAAGGGCGAAAAGTATATCTTCACCGCTACGACAAGCTACCAGTTTATGCACGATCGTATGCGTATGGATCAGGATTTTACGCCACAGTCGCTCTTTACTCTGCGTCAGGAGCAGCATGAGCATGCCTTGACTGAGGATTTGGTGTTGCGTACGGCAGATGAGTCGCGCCGTTGGCAGTGGATTACGGGTGCGTATGCTTTTTATAAGCAGATTGATATGGAGGCGCCTGTGACATTCCTCAAGGATGGTATCAACAATTTGATTTTGGGTAATATGCCCGCACAGCTCAAGCAGATGCTCAAATTCCGCGAAGAGCAGTTTGATATCGACAGCAACTTTGATCTTCCTACCTATGGTCTTGCGCTCTACCATGAGTCTTCACTCACTGCGGGCGAGCGTTGGAGATTTACTGCTGGTTTGCGCCTTGATTACGAAAAGGCTGAGATGGATTATGATAACTACTCTGCCATTTCATATATGATGCCTCCTATGATTCGCGATTTCCGTACCGTAGAGGTGCCATTCAAGGGTAAGGAGTCGCTCGATTATTTGGAGCTTTTGCCTAAGTTTGCAGTCAATTTTACTACCGGTGCTGGCGACTTGTATGCTACCGTGACTCGCGGTTATAAGGCGGGTGGTTTCAATACACAGATCTTCTCTGATATCCTCCAGCAGAAGGTTATGAAGGCTATGATGGCCGATGCTATGGGTGCGCTCGGAGGCATGGGCGGTGGCTCAGGTCAGGGTGGCGGTATGCCAGGTGGTATGCCTGGAGGTATGCCAGGCGGTGCGGGTGGCTCTCAGGGAGGAGCAGCTGCTCAGCCATCGTATGATGAGGCTTCGGTTACAACCTATGATCCAGAGTATAGCTGGAATTATGAGGTAGGAGGTCACTTGGCTTCAAAGGATGGCCGCTTGGGTGTAGATTTTGCTGCGTTCCTTATCGAGTGCCGTGATCAGCAGCTTACAGTTTTCCCTGAGGGTCAGACCACAGGTCGTATGATGTCCAACGCAGGACGTTCGCGTAGCTATGGTGCTGAGGTTTCGGCTAAGTGGGATGTGTTGAGATTGATGTCTATGAGTCATTTGCGTCTTTTGGCCAACTATGGTTATACTCATGCAACATTCGTGGATTTCAACGATGGAAAGCAGGATTATGCGGGCAACTATCTCCCATATGCACCACAGCACACAGTATCGTTGGGAGCTTCGTATGATTTGTGGATCGGAGGAAAGGTTCTTGACCAGATTTCGTTCAGCGCTTCATGGCAGGGTGCAGGCAAGATCTATTGGGATGAGGCAAATACCCTTGAGCAGGATTTCTACTCGCAGTTGGGTGGCTCGATTGCCTTGAAGAAGGGTGCGTTTACCCTCTCGTTGTGGGGACGTAACTTGACTAATACAGATTTCTATACCTTCTACTTCAAATCTGTCGGCAACAGCTTCTACAACCACGGAAAGCCATGCCGTATGGGTGTAACATTGGATTTTGTATTCTAAGGATTTAATAAGGGATATATTTATGAGCCATATCTTCGGATATGGCTTTTTTTGTGTCTGTAGTTGTCGCTTAGATTGTCCATAGGATTGACTCAAGGTTGCCGTAGTGGGTATCTGCCATTCGAAAATCAGCTCTCCTCTGTAAGCGTTTCCCTATATGAAAATGGTGTTGTCTAACGTGGTGATTTTGTCGCTCAACATCTCCTCAAATCCACATTTATGCTTTAGTAAACTGCGGCCTTTTCGGACTATGTCAACTTGAAAATTCTACTTGTTCTATAGCTCCCAATGAAAAGAGGGCGCCTAACATTGTTAGACACCCTCTCAGGTTTGGTTATGTATTTAGATTACTCCAAAACCTTAACCTTGATGTTACGGAACCAAACGTCATCACCGTGATCCTGGAAACCGATGTAACCCTCGTGGTTCTCACCACCTACGTTAGTGAGGAGCTCGTAAGCTACTGGCCACTTCTCCTTAGAGAACTTAGAGTTGTTGATCATCTCTCTCCACTGGTCAGTCCACAAGTGATACTCTACTACTGGCTCATCGTTCTGATAGTGAACAACAGTACCCTTGTAGCAAAGGATCTTAACCTTGTTCCACTCACCTGCTGGCTTAGCGTTCTGTGGCTTAGCTGGGATCATGTCATACAATGAAGATGACTTACGGTTACCGTCCTTACCCAACTTTGCATCTGGGTGATTCTCGTTATCCAATACCTGGCACTCAGGTGCAGATACGTAGATAGGCTCGTAACCACCGTTAGCATTCTTAACCTCCTGAGCCAAGAAGAAGATACCAGAGTTACCACCCTTAGAGATCTTCCACTCCAACTCCAACTCGAAGTTCTTGAACTTCTGAGCAGCGTAGATAATATCGCCACCCTCACCTGTCTGAGCCTCGCCGCCACCTGAGCCCTTGAACTTCAAGCAACCGTCCTCAATAGTCCAGCGTGAAGGAACGTGATCCTTACCATAGCCTCTCCAGCCCTCCAATGAGCTTCCGTCAAACAATACAATTGTGTTTGCATCGTCCTCAGCAGCAGACTTCTTGGCACCATTGCCACCGCAAGATGCGAGCATTGCTACCATTGCTGCCATCATCAATACTTTTTTCATTTCTCTAAATCTGTTTATTTAATTTGTTTCCAATAAATTTTGGTCAAATCAATTATTTAGGCATGTTTGGAAGAGCCCAACCAGCACGATAGTTGTGCTTGATCATCTCCTCAGCAAACTGCTTTGCGTTGATAGGATCTGTGTAAGTCTTGTTGAATGTTGGGTGACCATCCTTCACTGAGAAGCCATCCTCGATCATGATGCGCAACTGCTCATTCTCGCCGATGTTAGTGAACTTCATGTTCTCACCGTCCCACTTCAATACCTTGTTCAAAGCCTGGAGACGTACAGCCAATACACCCATTACAACCATCTCGTTGAATGGACCAGCCTCAGAGAAGTCTGAGTTAGTCATCTGGCGGTTCTCCTTAGACTCCTTACATGCACGTACCCAATCCATCTCATGTGAGAGCTCTACGTGGCGCGCACGCTTTGGTGTCTCTGGCTTACGGCCTGATACCAAGTATGGGTTAACACCGTAGCAACCGCATACCAAGATATCCTTTGTACCGTAGAAGATAGCACCACCACCCTGGTCGTTGAGGTTCTTACCTGGCTCCAATCCCTCTGGACGTGGAGGTGTAAGACCACCATCATACCATGTTACAGTTACCTCAGGCATCTTAGCCTTGTGGAGCTTCTCACGTGCTGGGAACTTATACTTAACCATCTGAGCCTGTGGAGCGCAGTCAGTCAAAAGTGCAGTTGAAGAACCCTGAACCTCAGTTGGGTAACCCAAATTCAAAGCCTTGAATACAGGGTGCAAGATGTGGCAAGCCATATCACCCAATGCGCCTGTACCGAAGTCCCACCATCCGCGCCAGTTCCATGGCTGGTAGATATTGTTGTATGGACGATACTTAGCAGGGCCGAGGAAGAGATCCCAGTTCAATGTATCAGGAATAGCGTGTACCTCCTTTGGTACCATCAAACCCTGTGGCCAGATTGGACGGTCAGTGAAAGCGTCAACATGAGTTACCTCACCGATCTCACCATTCCAGATCCAGTTACATACAGTCTCAACACCTACGCCTGATGAACCCTGGTTACCCATTGATGTAGCCACCTGATTCTTAGCAGCGAGCTTAGTCAAAAGACGTGACTCATATACTGAGTGTGTCAATGGCTTCTGGCAATATACGTGCTTGCCAAGCTCCATAGCGTGAGCTGATACCAATGCGTGAGTATGGTCAGGAGTTGCACAGATCACAGCATCGATCTCGTTTGCAGCCTTGTCATACATTTCGCGCCAGTCCCAGAACTTCTTAGCCTTAGGGAATGCGTTGAATACGTTCTTCGCATAGTTCCAGTCTGTATCACACAATGCCACGATGTTCTCGGTCTTCTTAACATTGTTGATGTTAGAATTACCCATACCACCGATACCGACAGCTGCGATGTTGAGCTTGTCAGATGGAGCCTTGTGACCGAATGCAGCACCCATTACATTACCTGGGACAACTGTCATAGCTGCAAGACCTGCTGTAGAGGCCTTCAAAAAGTCAGCTCTAGAAATTTTCTTTGTCATAGCGAAAATTTTTTAGGTTAATAATATGTTAGTTAAATTTAATGATTTTATACCCTTTATCTTATCATTCACTTATTTCTCTCGCTCGTTCGTTTTCTCTGCACTACGTGTTTCTGACTCTAAATCCTCCTTTTATCACGCCCTTGTCGCATTCTCGCTTTGTTTTATTGTGCGCGGTAGGGGGAGAAGAGTCGATTACCCTATATTATATATTTAGTATCTCACGCTTGGCAGAGACAACATATAGTTTATACTTCTCTCCACACAATTCATTGGTGGAAGCGAGAAGCTGTTTACTTCGATATATAACTCCTCGACCTTGAGCTTGATGGCTTTTGAGATCAGCTTCTCAAAGTCTATCTCGCCACTCTCGCCCGCAGTACCACGGTCATGCAGATGCATCGTAAGGACTCTGCCCTCATATTTTTGGAGCAATGAAAGGCAATCTACATTAGCCATCAGGCACTCCAAAGTATCAATCTGCAACCACACTTTCTCGGCATCACACCCTGCCATGATTATATCCAAGAGCGATTCTCCATCAATCTTTGTCTCCAGAATCTCACTCGTAGGGTGAAATTGGAATCGCATTCCCTCTTGCGAGGCCAACTCTCCGATGCGGTTGAAATACTCGGCATAGAGCTCTGCATCTTGACGAGTCATCTGCTCGGGCATTCGCTGCATGGTAATGTATTTACATCCCAATATCTTATGCGCCCTTATCGCCTCCTTCCACCACTCATCGTTGGGGTTGGTGCTTTCTTGCGTTTTAGCCCCTTTGGCTTCTACAGCCGCTGCCTCGTTTTCTTGCTCTGTGGTCTGAGCTTCGTTTGTTAGTTCGTCTCCCTCTCCCTCATTGGCCTCCTCGCTCTGGGCGGCAGGTAACTCATAGAGGTGGTGTACATGAGCCGAGGTAATCTTTAGACCATATTTGTCGGCCAATGCTCTAAACTCCTCAGGAGTTTTGTAATGAACCTTGCCGAAGAAGTATGATCCTACCTCGATGGCTGTATATCCAGCTTGAGAGAGTTCTCTAAGAGCCTGCTCGGCATTCTCATAGACCAAGGCATCCAACGTAGGTAGGTGTAGGCCCATATCACTTTTGATCTCGCTCAAGGCCTCATCCACTACCTCGGTAAAGGTGTTTACCGCTTGTCCCAGTCCGATTATCGACTGCGCGGTCTCCATGATACGCCCCAGACCATGCTTAAAGAAGCTTAATCTATCCATCGCGGGAATCTATTACTCGTTATGCCTTAGGCTCTGTATCTGTCACCTCGCGATCCAACTCGCTCACAACATCGTTGTATGGCTCAGTATGATCATCCTTGACAACCTCGTATATCACCTCACGCTCTGGGTCCGATGTACCTGCAGGGTCTGCTGCCTGTTCGTAGCTTCGGCGCAACTCGCGAGCCTCGTAATCCTCCGTCTCGCTCTCGTTGCTATCTACCTCAGTCTGCTCGTCTGACGATGCCTCAGACTCCTCTTCGATCTCAGAAGGCTCATCTGTGTCAGAATCCTGATTATCCTGCTCCGCAGTGTTCTCCTCAGCCTCTTGCGACTTCTGCTGCTCTGCTTTCTCGGCATCCTCCTTCGCCTTGCGGGCCTTCTCAGCCTCCATCTTAGCCTGATATGCGGCTTCCTCCTTAGCTCGGCGAGCCTCGATCTTGGCTGCTATGCCGATACCGTACTCATAGAGTGCGTAGCAAGGGATGAAGATCAAAACCTGACTTACAACATCTGGTGGAGTAATAATCGCAGCGAAGATAAGCAGTGCTGCCACCGCTACTCTGCGGTATTGGCG
>JAFOZN010000264.1 GCA_017391185.1 Alistipes sp.
AAAAAGCGGAGCTACGTTAGCCCCGCTTAAAACTCCGCGCAGAAAAGATTATTTGTTGAACTGGCGGCTGAAGAATGGCAATGCATTGTAGAGTGCCGAGTGCCAATACTCCCAAGTGTGACCTCCGTCACGAACTCGGAGCTGATATGGAACTCGCTTCTGGCGAAGAGCCTTGATGAAATCCAAGTTGCAGTCAAAAAGGAAATCATCATCTCCACAATCTACATACCATGCTATCGAGCGCAAAGCCTTAACCTGATCCTCTGAAGCGTTATTAACATACTCCACACAACTCAATTTGTTTACTGCCTCAAACAAAAGCTGAGTCTTATTAGGCTTCTGCTCGCCTTGCTGAGCCTGCTGAGGACGCTGACCGCCACCCATGCCGTTGTCGAGATGCATCAAAGCACTCATAGCGTAGCAAGCGCAGTAGAGATCAGAGTGACGCTCTGCATAGCTTGTGCAGCCACCGCCACCCATCGACAAACCTGCGATACCACGGTGAGCCTTATCGGCCTTTACGCGATACTCCTTCTCGATCATAGGCATAAACTCCTCGTAGAAGAACTTCTCGTATGCCCAACCAGGCATATCGAAATATCCCTGCCAAGTATCCTTCTGAACCTCGCCACCAGCATCTGGCGTCACGATGATCATCTCCTCGACCTCGCCCGAAGCTGTGAGCTGATCCATAACATCCTTCAAGTGACCACGCTCATACCAGCCTTTGTTGTTGTCGTTCATACCGTGCAACAGATAGAGGATAGGATAACTCTTGTCTGTGTTGCGGTCATAGCCTGCAGGCAGATAGATTGTGTAATTGCGCTCTGTGCCAAGCACTTGGCTTGTCATAGTTTTGTACTCTACGCGACTGCCCTGACGTCCCCAACCCATCATATTCTGAGCCGAAACGGAGATAGCAAAGCATAGGAATGTTGCGATAAAAAGTAGTTTTTTCATGTTTTAAGGTCTTAAAAAAGTTAATTAATATTTATTTATTGTATTAGATTTTTCTCTTTTAGGTTCGTATCCAATAACAAAGGTACTTAATGGAATTCAAAATTCAAAATGCAAAATTCAAAATTGAACATAAAACGTCATTCCACCGAGCCTGATAAGGCGAGGAATGGAATCTCTACCCTCAATTTATAGCGTGAGGAGGTTTCCATCTATTATATCAACACAGGTCTTCTTTAGCTCTTAAACATTCGTTTTGCTACTTTTTAGCGTTAAAAAGTAGCGCAAAAAGACGCTCGGTGAATCATTGTCGGGATCTGAGCAGTAAATTTCCTAAAACGGATGCCTTCGGCATTTTTGAAACAATCAAAAAGTCTCCGTTTCTTAACGGAAATTTCCTCCTCAGCTCTCTCCCCGCCAATGCTTCTGCCGAGAATAGGGAAATTCAAGATGAAAGAGGAGAGTTGAAAGATGAAAGAGGAAACACGTCATTCCACCGAGCCTGATAAGGCGAGGAATGGAATCTCTAATGGAAGATTTTGAGGGTAGGGATGACATTCAGCTCTCGTTTAACTCGACTGTGGCATGACGCAGGCGTTACGCCTGTTTTATTATTAGATATCTCTCTTATCTTTCATCTCTCCACTTTCATCTTTCATCTTT
>JAFOZN010000265.1 GCA_017391185.1 Alistipes sp.
ACATCCTCTACAACTTGTGTCTTTTGCTCTTTCCATGCCGTACCGCAGACTCCTTTGCCATATTTTATGCGACTACATGCCAAAGGCCCTTGGAATGGCCCCAAAACAAGCTCTCCATCTATGACACGATAGAAACCTGTCCACCAAAAACCAAATGTAGAGTGAATCATAGCCGCTATGTTAGCCATGTTGGCAATGGGATCTGGCTCACCTTCGGTAAGTGCTACGATTTGTTTGTATAGTAGGGCATATTTCTCACTCTTGTCTCCCTGAGCAATTATTAACTCCTCTGCCATAGTTATACTCTCTTAAGCAACTCTTTGAGTAAAATCCAGAATTTATCTACCGTAGCGATCTCCAAACGCTCTTCGGGCGAGTGTACACCTCGCAGTGTTGGTCCGAATGATACCATCTCTAAATCGGGATATTTCTCAAGGAAGAGACCACATTCCAGACCTGCGTGTACAGCTTTCACCTTAGGCTCGGTGCCAAAAAGATCTTGGTAACACTCTACCGTATGGCGCAATAACTCTGAATTTGGATTTGGTGCCCAACCAGGGTAGCCATCAGAGTGCTTTACCTCAGCTCCAGCCAGCAGGAATGTCGATTCTACCATCTTTTTAGCGTATAGTTTAGCACTCTCTACAGAAGATCGCTGAGAAGTGGTCACGACAATTTGATTTGCGCCATTGAACTTTACCGAAGCGAGATTTGTCGATGTCTCGACTAATCCCTCTACCGCTTTTGACATCTCGATTACACCATTGGCAACGCCAACCAAAGCCTGTAAAAGATTTTGCTGACACTCAGCTTTGAGCACCTTCTCTGGTTTAGGCTCAGACGTTAGCTCTAACTGCATCTGTGGTTCTGTGATGCCAAACTCCGCTTTGACCTCCGTAGCCCACTCTGCAAAACGCTGCTTGAATTTGTCACTTGAAACATGCTCAACGCCGAAAATCGCATAAGCATCACGAGGTATTGCGTTGCGCAGATTTCCGCCATCCATATAACTTACGCAAGCCTTGTAGTCCTCTTGAGCTTCGAGAAGGATGCGAGCCATGAGTTTATTGGAGTTAGCTCTGCCCTTGTTGATATCATCTCCCGAATGACCTCCCATAAGTCCTGAGATATTCAGACGGAAATAATCATATCCCTCTGGTGATGGCTCATTCTCCACGTTGAAATATGCCAAAGTATCCACTCCTCCAGCGCATCCAATAAATATCTCGCCCTCATCCTCCGAGTCGAGATTTACCAAATATTTACCGTTGAGCATACCTTCGCCCAAGTTAAATGCTCCCGTAAGACCAGTCTCCTCATCTACAGTAAAGAGTGCCTCGATAGGGCCGTGCTCGGCCTCTGAATCAAGCATCAAAGCCAATGCTGCTGCCATGCCAATTCCGCAATCAGCACCCAAAGTAGTGCCTTCGGCCATTACCCAACCATCAGTGATTTTGGTGCGTATAGGCTCATTCTCAAAATCGAAATCAACCTCTGGCAGCTTTTCGCATACCATATCCATGTGAGATTGTAGGATTACACATGGGCGATCCTGATAACCTGCGGTGGCTGGCTTACGCATTACTACATTGCCGATTGAATCTTTTTGGTATTCGATACCATGTGTGATGGCAAAATTGACCAGATATTCGATTATCTTCTCCTCCTTCTTTGAAGGGCGTGGTACTTGGGTGATAGCATCAAACTGCTCCCAGACCAGACGTGGTTCTAAATTCTTTATTGACATAGTGTATTTGTTATTGTTTTCTCGGTTGTAGAGGTATTATTTTATTATACAAAAATAAGATTTTTTGGCAGTTTATCCAATCTTGACACAAAAAAAGAGTATATTTGTTATTGTGCTTATGTTTTAATACCAACCAGCCCCACATGGTATGCCTATTTTACTACTGATCATATTTGCACTCTTTGTCTCATATAGCTCACAAGCTCAAGAGTTGTATGATGATTATCGCCTCTATAAGATTGACCAAGAGGCGTGGGATGATTATGTGGTAAGCAGTGATACAGTACTCTTTTACCGACTGCAACAAAATCAGCAAGACCTATACGATGATATTTCGGCCTATAAGTTCTCTTTTGTAGAGTCTGCGCGGCGTGGTCAATTCTATACCGAGCGAGATGTTATTTTGGATGGTATACATCTTCGACACTCCAACCTCTCAATATTAAGAC
>JAFOZN010000266.1 GCA_017391185.1 Alistipes sp.
CTTTAATTTTTACAACATCTTTCGCTACATTGGCAGTCCCCCCCGCCTTCTCTAAAGGGTTACTCTCTGATTGTTGGATATTAGTCACCTCCGCGTCTTCAACCACCTTTTTCACTCGCTTGCGCCCCAACATCTTCAATAGATCATCAACAAGCGTTGGATCAATAGGGTGGTCGGTCATATTGCGCCAGTTGATACCCGCAAAGACAAACTCCAAACTTATCGGAAGTGATGAATTGTCGATGATATAGGGCAGAATCGCATTTTTCGGTTTCTTGTTAAAAGCGAAAACTATCTCGCTCATGGTAAATTTCGACTCATAGGAGTTCTTACTCGCCAAGAGCAAGAATAGTTTTGAATTAACAATATTCTCAGCCAAAACAGCAGGAAACTCAAATCCGCCACTTATTCCCTGACGGTCGATAAAATAGGTAATACCCACGCTGTCGA
The DNA here is from genome assembly GCA_017391185.1 of Alistipes sp. Classification (GTDB taxonomy): domain Bacteria; phylum Bacteroidota; class Bacteroidia; order Bacteroidales; family Rikenellaceae; genus Alistipes. The sequence continues at coordinate 451 of JAFOZN010000266.1, forward strand.
GTGCCGCGCAGATTTGGTCGGCGATAGCGGTATCCTTACGCGAGTAGCTGATAAAAATATCGTATTTTTCTTGTGACATATTATCGGTAGTAGTTATTTACACAAAATTAGGAAATTTTAGGCTATTCACACTACAAAATCGATTTAAAATTAGTATTTTTGCACATTGCGAAAACAAAATAATACTAAGATATAAAATGGAGAATTTTAAAGCAACAGAGTACACCCTAAAGTGTGTAGCCACAGAGCATGAGTTCGAGGACACAGGTTGGGTACTCGAAGACAAAGAGTGCGAGGAGCCTTCGTTGGTACGCGCTATCTACAAAAACAAGAAGCTACAGCTCAAGGGTAGCGACTACGGGTTCTACACCTTCTGCGATTGGTTGCCCGTTAGCCGCCTTTTGAAGGGCTCGGCTGCGCCTGTGACCTACAAGAGCGAGGCTTTGGCTAAGCATTTGGGACTCAAGAACCTCTACATCACGCTGAACGGTTACTCACCAAAGCATGGCGCAAAGATGACCACAGGCTCTTTCAAGGAGACTGAGGCTTACAGCGTATGTGGTCGTATGTCACCCGATGAGAAGCGCGTATTGGTAGTTGCATCGGCTGGTAATACTGCTCGTGCATTTGCTAAGGTTTGCTCGGAGAACAACATTCCACTTTTGCTCTCTGTACCTGCCGACAACCTCTCGGCTATGTGGTTTGAGAAGCCAATCAACCCATGCGTGAAGTTGATCTGCTGCGAGAAGGGTGGTGACTACTTCGATGCTATCCATTTGAGCGACTTGGCTCTTAAGTCTGACAAATTCTTCGCCGAGGGCGGTGCCAAGAATGTGGCTCGCCGCGATGGTATGGCGACAACTGTTCTTTCGGCCGTTACTACAATCGGTCAGATTCCAGACTATTATTTCCAGGCTGTAGGTAGTGGTACAGGCGCTATCGCTGCATGGGAGGCAAATATGCGTCTTATCGAGGACGGCTCATACGGCGATAAGACAATGAAGTTGATGGTATCGCAGAATGCGCCATTCGTTCCGATGTACGATGCATGGCGTGCCGATTCTCGCGCGATGTTGCCTTACGATGCAGACAAGGCTCGCCGCGATGTGATGATCATCGATGCTAAGGTGCTCTCTAACCGTAAGCCACCTTACGGAATCAAGGGCGGTTTGTACGATGCTTTGAAGGCTACAGATGGCGAGATTCTCGTTGCAACAAACGCTCAGGCTCGCAAGGCTGCCAAGCTTTTCGAGGAGTTGGAGGGCGTAGATATTCACCCTGCGGCAGCTGTTGCGACTGCAACATTGATCAAGGCTGCACAGGATGGCAAGATCGACCCTGAGGCTATCGTGATGCTCAACATCACAGGTGCTGGCGAGGAGCGATTCAAGTCAGAGCATGAGATCTACACTTTGGAGCCAAGCAAGGTATTCCCACTCAATGTAGAGGCTGACGAGGTAATCGCGACAGTAGAGTCATTGTTTACACGCGAGGAGTAAGTTTTAGAGAGATTTTATTATGCTATATCCAATAAAATTCACACCACGTCTCAAGGAGCGTTTGTGGGGCGGTAAAGAGTTTTTGGCAAAGGTCAAGGCTCACACCAAAGGCGTAAAGATCAATCCTGAGATGGTATATGGCGAGAGCTGGGAGCTTTCGGCCGTAGAGGGAGATGAGTCAGTGGTTGCAAACGGTTATCTCAAGAGCAACAACATAGAGGAGATAATCGAGGTATATATGGGCAACCTTATCGGTGAGAAGAATTACGACAAGTATGGACTTACATTCCCACTTTTGATCAAGAGTTTGGATTGTAACGATGTATTATCCGTTCAGGTACACCCCGATGATGAGCTTGCTATGGAGCGCCACAACTCATACGGCAAGACCGAGATGTGGTATGTATCGGATTGTGATGAGGGTGCTGCTCTATATGTAGGATTCAAGGACACATCCATCACCCGCGAGGAGTACATAAAGGCTCTCAACGAGGATCGTTTGCCTGAGATTTTGAATCGCGTAGAGGTAAAGAAGGGTGATACATTCTTTATCCCCGCAGGTACCGTACACGCATTGGGTAAGGGCATTAAAGTGGTAGAGATTCAGCAGACTTCGGATGTTACATATCGCCTATATGATTGGAATAGAGTTGACGAGAATGGCAACTCTCGCGAGCTTCATACTGCATTGGCAGTAGATGCGATAGATTTTTCGCGCGATGGTCTCTCTTGCCATATGAAGTATCAGACCGAGCAGAATCAAGCAGTAAAGCTCGTTGATTGCCCATATTTCACAACCAATATCATCTGTCTGGATGGGGCTAAGGAGTTTGATTACGCTTCGCTCGATTCGTTCGTACTCTACATCTGCACCGAAGGTGAGGCTACAATTAAGATGGGTGAGCACACCGAGGCTCTCAAGCCATACGAATTGGTTATGATTCCTGCCGAGGCAGACTCTGTGGAGGTTAGTGGCAAGGCTACAATGCTTGAGGTATATATCAAGTAAACCAATAGGGTAGATAGACAAAATAAATGGATGTTTCCGCTGTAGAAACATCCATTATTTTTTTGACATAAGAAACTATTTAGAGACTCTTTTAACCACAGCTCCCACTTGGATTTCAGGATAACTATCAATAACGCCCTTGATCATCTGAAGCGAAGAGTTCTCTTTAAATATAGAGGTCTGCGACACAATGGTCATCAGCTCCTTAGCCTTGAAAAGAATCCTGATATCGCCACCATTAACAACCTCTACCGTACCCGTAAGAATCACCTTTTGATCATTAAATTTACCAGTAATAATCGCCTGGCCTGTAGAAGGAATATAGGTATATGTAGCTGTTGATTTCTGCTCACCGCGCCATGCCTTGATAGACTTTTTATTCACAGTAGCATTTATCGTACCTGGTACAATACCAAACTTATTGGCCAACGCTGGGATCTGTCCTTTGACAGATGATACTGCGATTGAAGCCAAAGCATCATTACCCGTATATATCATTTCTGGAGAGCTATATACCCATGTACCCAAAAGTTCCTCAGCCGATGGATATACAGGCTTTACGACCGGCTGCTGACTCTCAGTCGATGAGCCCAAGAGCTTGCTTAGGCCATTAAATAGATCTCCGAGTGATTGTGCATCAGCCCTCTGAGCAGAAAACATGGTCGCAAAAAATGCAATCAAAAGAATTAGCTTTTTCATACTGACAAACAATTTATTTCGCAAACTCAAAACCAATCTTCACGCTATCATATTTCTTGATCAAATCAGTAATTGTGGACAAAGCCCCCACATTGGAGCCAAGTGTAGTCAATACACCCACCAATTTATCAATCGGAAATACGATCTGCATATTCTTACCATTAAGATAGGCATAAGCAGGGATAGAGCCCCAATTTATCAATTGTGAGTCATACTTGAGCATCATCTGATTAGTCTTGGGATCAAAGGTATATGTTCCACCAAAACTCTTCTTGCCAAACTGAGATGAGAAGGTACCATCTTCGTTGAATGTAAAGCTACATGCTCCAGCCTTGATTCCCACCATCTCGTAATATGTAGCCATCTTAGATTGTAGGGTAGTAGTCGCTGCCGAGGCTGCCAACTCCGAGAGTGTATCGCTCGAAGTGAGTTTCACGCCCGGTTGTTGATATTTCCATGTACCGATAATACTCTTAGCAGTCAGTTGTCCACCCGTAACCTTATCTATAGCCGATGTAGCCACGCTTTTCAAGGCATCCAGCCAATTCTGCGCTTGGGCTGAGGTAGTGCTCAAAGTAAAGCAAAGCGTAAGGATTAATAATAGTTTCTTCATAAATCCGAAGTTTTAAAGTTATTACATTTATAATTGCGCCAACATCTCGCACTCCTTAATCCACATCGCGGCACAAGCGTCCGAAGGCATACGCCAATCCTTGGCCGAGAGCGACACGCCACCCACCTTTGGGCCATCGGGCGAAGCCGAGCGTTTGAATTGCTGAGTAAAGAATCGCCAGAAGAATGTTCGCATCCATTTCAAAATAGTAGCTCTATCATACTTATCTTTAAACGCTTGCTGAGCCAAGAATAGTATCTTCGATGGGGTAAAACCATTACCAACAAAGTGATAGATAAAGAAATCGTGCAACTCATAAGGGCCTACCAGATCCTCTGTCTTCTGAGCAATCTCACCCTTCTCATCGGCAGGCAAAAGTTCAGGACTCACAGGCGTAGCTACCACATCCAAAAGTGCAGCGGCAACTTTAGGATTCTTCTCCCCTTTGGCATACCACTCGACCATGTGACGCACAAGAGTCTTTGGCACAGAGCAATTTACGCCATACATCGACATCTGATCGCCATTATAAGTGGCCCAACCCAACGCCAACTCACTCATATCGCCTGTACCGATAACCAATCCGCCCATCATATTGGCAACATCCATCAAAATCTGGGTGCGCTCACGAGCTTGAGAGTTCTCATAGGTCACCGAACGATCACCCTCTGGAAGGCCGATGTCGGCAAAGTGCTGACGGCACGCTGCGGCTATGGAAATCTCCTTAAATGTTATACCAAGTTCTTTGATCAGCGTTACAGCGTTGTTGTATGTACGATCTGTAGTGCCAAATCCAGGCATTGTGATACCAACAACACCCTTACGATCCAACCCTAAGCGATCAAAGGCATGTACCGTCACAAGCAGCGCCAACGTAGAATCCAAACCTCCCGAAATGCCGATGACAGCACAACGAGAATTGGTATGCTTAAGACGTTTTGCCAAGCCTAATGTCTGAATCTCAAAAATCTCTTGACAATGCTCTTTTCGCTTATTCTCACACGCTGGGACAAACGGCATAGGATCAACCTCTCGCAATAGCTCAAAGCCATCATCCTCACGCTCTAATTCGGTCTCATTATAATCATGTATTAAAAGTTCTGCCCCGTCAGAGAAGACTCCATTTGCCTTACGAGCATTATCTAAAATCTCCAAGTCAATATCCGCCACAACAAGTTGCTCATCCATCGCAAAACGCTCGCTCTGAGCTAAGATGTGGCCATTCTCAGCGATGATGGCATCGCCTGCATATACTGAATTAGCCGTAGATTCGCCAACGCCCGATGAAGCGTATATATATCCGATATGAGAACGCAAAGATTGATTCTTGATAGTCTCTACAAGAGCGTTATGCTTCGAGACACTCTCGGCTCTTGATGAGAGGTTAAAGATCAGCTTAGCTCCACCCAATGACATCTTCGCAGATGGTGCAACAGGTGCAAACATATCCGCACCAATCTCTACACCAAAACATACACCATCGACCATAAAAAGCTGATGCGCTCCAAACAACACATCTTGCGTAGCAAGCTCTTTATCTCCTGCGGCGACATCAAATCCAGATGCAAAATATCGTCTTTCGGAAGAATCTCCACTATCATCAAGATATGATTTAGGTACAATACCCAAAACCTCGCCCGAAGCCACTACTGCGGCACAGTTGTATATCTTATCGCCGTACTGCATCGGCAAACCTACGATAGCTGCCACTGGCACATGAGAAGTGACCACCGCCACATCACACAAAGCCATCTCAGCCTGCTCTAAAAGCTTTGATTGCAGGAATAGATCACCGCACGTAGCTGAGGTAAGCGATAGTTCAGGAAAAACCACCACACTCGCACCCCGATCAGCCGCCTGTTGCATCATATCCACTATGCGAGAGAGATTATACTCGCAATCGGCAACCTTCAAGTCAGGGATGGCTGTCGCCACCTTGAAAAATCCGAAATTATCCATCTTACTCCTTTATGAATACGTGTTCTATCTTCAGCATATATGCTCGGTGGTAATCAGATGCAGGATACCAACTCTTGATAATATCTTTGTCCAAGAAATTCTCCTCCTTGAGCATATCTGCATATATCTTCTTACCCTCAATAATCAAACGGGCCTGAGAGATGGCAGGAGTACCACTCTCGGTAAACTCCACACTAATACCCGCTGCAGCAAACTTATCCTCTTCGCGACCTGAATGAGTACCACAATATGATAATGCCTTACGCCACTCCTCATCAAAGAAGCTCAAGGTCATACGATCCTCACGCTCGGTAAACTCATAGGTATAACGCTGAGGGCGGATCACCACATAGGCAACAGGGTAGTTCCACACATAACCCAATCCTCCCCACGAAGCAGTCATGGTATTTTGCGATTCCTTGTCTCCCGCAGTAATAAGCATCCAATCTGAGCCAATAAGCCTGAAAACATTATCTTGCAACTCACGCGGATCAATCTCTCTAAAACCGTTCATACACAAAAATTTATATTATTCTATCTAAAGTATTACTTTACCCATAACTGAGCTAAGTTCACAATCACATTCACAGCCTTTTGCATGGTGTTGAGCGAACAATACTCAAACTTACCATGGAAGTTCATGCCACCTGTAAAGATATTAGGACATGGCAATCCCATGAACGAAAGACGCGCACCATCTGTTCCGCCACGGATAGGGCGAACGATAGGCACAACATCAGAGAGGCGCATAGCCTCCATAGCCTTGTCGATAACCTGTGGATGTGGCTCAACCATCTTGCGCATATTGAAGTATTGATCCTTCAAAGTGAGTTTCAACACATCAGCACCATAACGCTTCTGCAAAAGATCTACGCAACTCCACATATAAACCTTCTTCTGCTCAAACTTCTCGCTATCGTGATCGCGGATGATATAGCTGATTTTAGCATTCTCCACAGTGCCGTTGAAGCCTACACAATGATAGAATCCCTCATAACCTTCGGTATGCTCAGGACGCTGGACCTGAGGAAGCAATGAATTGAGTTCGCACGCAACCTGTATAGCGTTAATCATCTTATCCTTGGCATATCCTGGGTGTACGTTGCGTCCTTGAATCTCGATAGTAGCAGCCGCAGCATTGAAGTTCTCATACTCTAACTCACCCTCATAACCACCATCCATTGTATAGGCGAAATCAGCACCGAAAGCCTGCACATCGAAGTAATCTACACCTCGACCAATCTCTTCATCAGGAGTAAAGCCGATACGGATCTTACCATGCTCGATCTTTGGATGAGCCATCAAATACTCAGCAGCGGTCATAATCTCAGCACAACCCGCTTTATCATCAGCACCCAATAGGGTAGTACCATCGGTATGAATCAAGGTGTGACCTACGAATCGTGATAGCTCTGGGAACTCTGCCACCTTCATCTTGAGGCTACCATTGAGCTGAATATCCGAGCCATCATACTCATCAATGACGTGAGGCTTTACATCCTTACCACTCATATCTGGCGAAGTATCCACATGCGAGATAAAGCCGATAACAGGTGCATTTTCAAAGCCTTTGGTTGCAGGGATAGTACCCATAGCATAACCATATTTATCGACAGTAACATCTACCATTCCAAGGCTACGCATCTCATCTGCCAAGTAGTTAAGCAAGACAAGCTGCTTATCGGTAGAAGGGAAAGTTGTGCTGTTCTCGTCTGACTGAGTGTCGAACGAAACGTATTTCAAAAATCTATCTTTAAGTTCCATATTATAAATCTATTACAAGGTTTATCTAAAATAATTATTCAAGTATATTACTCCTCTTTTTTAGCTCTCAATGTGTGAACTATCATATATACGATAAGAGCAATATACATAGCAAGACCTGCCCACTCAGCATCCTTCGACACAGCCCACTCGGCCATATACCACTCAACACCGACAAACTTCAATACTGCCGAAACAACACCCATCAAAGCACCTCCTGCAATGAAGCCCGAAGCGATGAGTGTACCCTGATCGAAGCGTGCCTTATTCAAAGCCTCATCCTTCGAGCGATTAGAGACAAACCATGCGATAAGACCACCAACAACAAGTGGAGCATTGAGATACATTGGGATAAACATACCCAATGAGAATGCCAATGCAGGAACACCGATAAAGGTCAAAACCAATGCCAAAACAGCACCCATAAAGTAGAGAATCCATGGTGTAGAGCCTCCTGTCATAAGCGGCTGGATAACAGCTGCCATAGCATTAGCCTGAGGTGCTACCAAAGCATTATCGCCTGTAAAGCCGTATGTATCGTTGAGTACCAACATCACACCAGCAACGGTAATAGCCGAAACAAACGTACCGAGGAATTTCCAGCCCTCCTGCTTACGTGGCGAAGTTCCCAACCAATAACCAATCTTAAGGTCTGTGATAAAACCGCCAGCCATAGACAAAGCTGTACAAACTACACCGCCAATAATCAAAGCCGCAGTCATACCCTCTGTGCCGTTAATACCCACACTAACCAATACCAATGAACTGAGGATAAGCGTCATAAGAGTCATACCTGAAACAGGGTTTGTACCTACGATAGCGATAGCGTTGGCAGCCACGGTAGTGAACAAAAAGGCAATAACAAAGACAATAAGCAACGCTACAACACTCTGGAATCCATTACCCAAGAGTCCAAACTGGAAGAACACGAAGCATGAGATAAGGGCCGCAATCAAGAGCGACAAAATCAACTTCATAGACAAATCTCGCTGAGTACGGGGCTCGGCAACAGATGCTCCACTTTTCTTCGAAGTAAGCTCGCTGACAGCCAAGCCAACAGCCTGACGGATAATGCCCGCCTGACGAATAATACCGATAAGACCTGCCATAGCAATACCTCCGATACCAATAGGGCGACCATAGGTGGTAAATATATCCTCTGGCGACAAAGCCGCAGCCTCAGGCGATACTGAGCCAACAAGAGGAACTATCAAAAACCACACAAGAGATGAACCTGCGGTGATGATAACAGCATACTTTAGGCCAATGATATATCCCAAACCCAAAACGGCAGCTCCCGTATTGAGTGAAAATACAACCTTGAACTTATCTGCGCACATCGCACCAAAAGCAGTCAGACGAGTCGAAACAACCTCAGTCCAAGCGCCAAAAGTGCTGACACAGAAATCATAAAGACCTCCGACAAGACCTGCAATAGCTAATAACTTAGCTTGGTTACCACCCTTCTCACCAGAAACCAACACCTCTGTAGTAGCAGTAGCCTCAGGGAAAGGATATTTACCATGCATCTCCTTAACAAAATACTTACGGAAAGGTATCAACAACACAATACCCAACACACCACCGAGCAAAGAAGATAGGAAAATCTGATAGAACTGAGCATCCAAGCCCAAAATATAAAGCGCAGGCAGAGTAAAAATAGCGCCCGCTACAATAACTCCCGAAGAGGCTCCGATAGACTGGATGATTACATTCTGTCCCAGCATATTCTTCTTACCTAATGCAGTACCCATACCAACGGCGATGATCGCAATAGGGATAGCAGCCTCAAACACCTGACCTACCTTAAGGCCCAAGAATGCTGCAGCAGCAGAAAAGATTATCGCCATCAATACACCCATACCCACAGAGTAAGGCGTAACCTCGGCTGGGGTAGAATCTGCTGGCATCAAAGGCTTATACTCCTCACCCGCCTTAAGCTCACGATAGGCATTATCGGGGAGGGAAATGTTTTGTTTCTTATTCTCCATTATTTCTAAAATTTATCAATTCCTAAAATTACACATACATAAGTTCGATTAAATATATTTATCGCCCTTATCATATTTAAC
>JAFOZN010000267.1 GCA_017391185.1 Alistipes sp.
AGATACCATCCTTAGCCATCAGCTCCTGATGAGTGCCCTGCTCGGCGATACGTCCCGCATCGATGACGATGATGCGATCGGCATTGTGAATCGTACTCAAGCGGTGGGCAATAACAATCGAGGTACGTCCCTCCAACAGAGTAGTCAAAGACTCCTGCACCAGCTTCTCGCTCTCGGTATCGAGTGCCGAAGTAGCCTCGTCCAAAATCAAAATATCGGGGTTACGCAACACCGCACGCGCAATGCTCAATCGCTGACGCTGACCGCCCGAAAGTTTCATACCTCTATCACCGATATTGGTATCATAGCCCTGCTCGGTTTGGAGAATAAATTCGTGGGCATTAGCAACCTCGGCAGCAGAGATGATCTGCTCTTTCGAGGCATCCGCGCGTCCCATGGCGATATTGCTCTTGATGGTATCGTTAAAAAGGATGGTATCCTGCGAAACGATACCCATCTTCTCGCGCAAGCTATCCTGAGAGTAATCTTTGAGCGAGATGCCATCAATCAAAATCTCACCCGAAGTAGGATCATAGAAACGTGGCACGAGCTCGCTCAGAGTCGATTTTCCACCTCCCGAAGGGCCTACCAGAGCTACGGTCTCGCCACGCTTAACCTCGAAAGAGATATTGTGCAACACCTCGCGCGAAGAGTCATAGCTAAACGACACGTTGCGGAACTCGATCTTATCCTTAAACTCCTTCAGAGGCTTGGCATCTGCCTTATCCTCAACCACGCTACGGGCATCCATTATGGAGAAGATACGCTCACCAGCAGCAATACCCTGATTGATATTGGCAAACTGATCGATAAAGGCGCGAATCGGGCGTGTAAGCTGCGAGAAAGCGGCAATGTAGGCCACAAACCACGATGCAGTAAGTGTGCCACCCATCACCAGCGAGCCACCATAAATCAGAACAATCGAAATGGCTGTAATTCCCAAAAACTCGCTCATAGGCGAAGCCAACTGCTGTTTGCGAGCCATCGAGAGCAAGAGATTGGACATCTCGGCATTTATCTTGTTGAACTTAGCCTTCACATAATCGAAAGCGTTGTAACTCTTCACAGCCTTGACTCCCGACAAAGACTCCTCCATCACGCTGACCATCTCGCCCATGCGCTCCTGACCTTGCTGCGCTGGGTGACGCAGACGCTTGACAATAGAGCCAATCAAGAGTCCTACCACAGGCAGATATAAGACCGAGAAGAGAGTCAGCTCCCACGAAATCTTGATCATCATAAAGACATAACCAATGATGAGGAATGGCTCGCGGAACGCCACCTGAAGCGTATTGGTCACACAATACTGCACCACCATCACATCGGAGGTGATCTTCGACATGATATCACCCTTGCGCTGGTCGCTAAAGTATCCTACGTTCATGCCCATCGTACGCTCAAACATCTCGTTACGCATACGTTGCAGAGTACGGGTACGCATAGTCTCTACGGTCATCGAGCCCAGATAACGGAAGAGGTTGCTGAGCATATTCGAGGCGATGAGGATGCTCGACAATAGAGCCAAAAGCCATGTCACGCGGAACTCCTCGCCAAAGAGTGAGGTATAGGCATAGTTCAAGACCTGATTCAGACACTCATCATTGAGAGCAATCTGCGGAAACTCATATACAGGGGTAAAGCGATAACCCTCCGAGAAGAGCGTGCCCACGATAGGCATAATCATCGTATAGGTCAGAGTGTTGAAGATGGCGTGCAACAATGAGTAGAAGAAGTATGGCACGGCATAGCGACTCAGCGGAGAGGCAAACTCCAGCAGGCGCATATAGGTCTTCATCATCGAGTTCTTCATTTCAAGAATTCTTTATCTTAAATTTGGTTTTACTGAGATTAATTCCCCTCACAAACTCTCTCTAATTATAAATTTCCCTCTTCGGCCCACTCCTCAACTGCCTTCTCAAAACGGGCAATGGTCTCAGCCATAGAGACAAACGATTTACCACCAGCAGCATTTTTATGACCGCCGCCCTCGAAATAGCGAGCCGCAAAGAGATTAACATCGACATTGCCACGCGAGCGCAACGAGACACGGATAAAATCGTGATGCTCAACAAAGATGGCCGACATCTTCATCTTCTTGATGGTGAGTGGATAATTCACAAAACCCTCGCTATCGCCCTGCTGAAACCAGAAACGGCGCATCTCATCCTCGGTGAGCGAGAGGTGAGCAACTGTCCCCTTACGCATCAGGCGCATCTTACGATTAATCACATAACCGAACAGGCGGGCACGCCCCTCGGTGAAGGAGTTATAGACGTTGTTATATATCTTAGGGATATCTATTCCTGTCTCGGCAAGCACCGCTACGGCACGATAAAGATCGGGCGTGAGGTGTGAGAATGAGAAGTTGCCCGTATCGGTCATCATACCCACATACAACACCTCTGCCTGCTTGGCATCGATAGACTTGGCACCCCACAGACGCTCTATGAGGCAATAGACAAGGTATGAGGTAGAGGATGATTCGGGGTGAGAGAACATCAGAGCAAAATCCTCAGAAGGATCGAGGTGGTGATCTATCAATACGCGCTTAGCCTCTCGGTTGGTCTCGATAAGTTCGCTCAGCGGAGCATCCAGACGCGAGAGGGTATGGAAATCCAGACAAAAGATCATATCTGCCTCACGCACAGCCTTCTGGGCTACGCCCTCTTTATCCTGCTTAAAGACAACCAAATCCTTGATACCACTCATCCAATCCAGATAATAGGGGTATTTGTTGGGCACGATACAGGTCACTCGATGACCTACACGCCTCAACGCCTCAGCCCACGCAATGGAAGAGCCTACGGCATCGCCATCGGGGTTGGTGTGGGACAATATCACCACATTGAGTTCAGGCTCGGAAAGCATCGCCCTGAGTTGCTCTATCTTTTCGTTCAAAATCTCCATAACGCTCTTTTTTCACATTTCCTCCAACTTCCATAACCTTCGCAGCCTACTCCTGCTCGCTCTGAGCACTCTGCTGCAGACCATAGTAGAGTGATCCGCCGCCCCTACGCTTCATCTTGTGCTCAAGTTTCTGGACATGCTCCACATAGCGTGTAGCTTTGGCGCGTGTAGGGGTTGACTCCTCCTCGGCAGGCGTAAAAGCTGTAGTACCGTTGATCTGCATGATAGCCTCATGAACAGCCACATCGAAAGCATTTTCACCATCGTTTTCAAACACAGCCCAATCACACTCTGCAATAGGGAATCTATTGATCATCAACTGAACATTATAGTCTGAAACCCTTTTCTCATAGATTATTTTATTGTCCTCATCTCTGAGAGGATTACCCTGCTCATCGAGTTTAGG
>JAFOZN010000268.1 GCA_017391185.1 Alistipes sp.
ATATTCATGTCGATAGGCAGCTTCTTTCTGATAAACAACTTGGTGCCATACGCCAATAAGAAGATGACCAGTATCATCATAGATATTCGCCGACAGAAGAATGTAATGGAGTTCAAGGATGGACTCTTCTTCAAGGTCAATGATGATATGAGTATCCGTGTGGAGAAGCAAGATCCCGAAACAGGACTTTTGCACAACGTACTTATCTACGATAACAACTCATCGGGTAGTATGACCACCACAATGGCCGAGAGTGGATACATCCGCCTTTCGGATGATAAGCAATTCCTCAACGTAACGCTCTACAACGGCAATAACTATCAGAATACCCGTAACGGCAATTGGTACACAAAGAGTGCTATGCGCCACGATAATTTCGATGTGCAGGAGATGTCACTCAAGATGGAGGGATATGACTTTAAGCGCAGCGACAACAGCGAGATGATTGGTGGCTCTCAGACCAAAAATATCTCCGAGCTACAAAACGATATTGACTCGTTGGATATCACAGTTTCAAATGCTACATCCAAGTCGTATGAGCCTCTATTTAAGGATAATATCTTTAAACAAGATGCTCAAATATGGCTAAACATAGATTCTCTGAAGAAGGATAAGAGTGCATATAAAGAGACTAACTTCCTTGATTCGTTGGAGAATCTACCTTTGCGCCGCAAGCACGCCGTATGGTCATCGGCTCGCTCATCGGCATTCAACTCACGAAACTCATTTACATTCGATGAATCGACTGCCAAAGATGCGCTAAACCAGCTTTACAGAAGTAAGAACGATTGGCATCGTAAACTCACATTGCCTATTTCGGTCATTATATTCTTCTTGATTGGCGCGCCATTGGGAGCCATCATTAAAAAGGGAGGTCTGGGTACTCCAATCGTAATCTCGGTAGCGTTCTTCGTTATATATTATATTATCAGCACATCTGGCGAAAAGATGGCTAAAGAGGGAACATGGGACTCTCTGACGGGAATGTGGATATCCACCATGGTATTGGCCCCGATATCGGTATATCTGCTGATAAAAGCCACAAACGATGCCTCGCTCATAGATGTAGATTGGTTCTATAATAAGTATCAGTGGCTCAAACGCAAGAGTGCGCCCGTATGGTTACCGATAGCCAAGAGAGTAACTTCTACGCCCGCATGGCGCAAGATGAGGGAGAGGGTAAAGGCTCGCCGAGCCAAAAAGATGATTTAAAAGAGATTAAAGATGATAGGAAAAGATCTTCGCATAGTATTTATGGGTACGCCCGAATTTGCTGTTGCTTCACTCAGACGCATCGTAGAGGAGGGATATAATGTTGTAGCGGTAGTAACCACCCCAGATAAGCCTGCGGGAAGAGGTCAAAAGATACACGAAAGCGATGTAAAGCTGGCAGCCAAAGAGTTGGGGTTACCGATTCTGCAACCAGAGAAGTTACGCGATCCTGAATTTGTCAAGGCGATGGAGGAGTTGAAGCCCGATTTGGGAATTGTCATTGCCTTCCGTATGTTGCCTGAGGTTATTTGGGCAATGCCTAAGTATGGTACATTCAATCTGCACGCATCGCTGCTTCCTCAGTATCGAGGTGCAGCACCGATAAATTGGGCAATAATCAACGGCGAGGAGAAGACTGGTATCACAACATTCTTGCTCAACCACGAGATCGACAAAGGTGCCATCATCGGTCAGCACGAAGAGCCGATTTTACCAGAGGACAACATCGGCACGATGTACGACAAGTTGATGACGAAGGGTTGCGATTTGGTAGTAGAGACTATCGAGAAGATCGCATCGGGCGATTACGAAGCCATCGAGCAAATGCACATAGACGAATCAACACTCAAGCCTGCGCCCAAGATCTTCAAGGATGATTGTAAGATAGATTGGTCATGGCAGGGTGAGCGCATTGTGAATTTCGTACGCGGACTCTCGCCATATCCAGCGGCTTGGACACCGATGTATATTGATGGAGAGGAGAAGAGTTCGGCAAAGATTTTTGAAGTGAAATTTGAGCCAACGGAGTCTGCAATGAAGGTGGGAGAGATCACATCCGACAGTAGAGAGGAGATCGCGGTTAGATGCGCTGATGGATTGATTCACATTCTTTCGATGCAGATTGCAGGCAAACGAAGAATGAGCAACCACGACCTGCTATTAGGATTTAGAGATATTGAGAGTTATACTTGTAAATAATGATAAAGGCATCCTTGCGGGGATGCCTTTATCGTTACTTTAATTCCTTGCCCAACTGCAAGGCTTTCTCGAAGTTGGGAATACCGTAGCCGTAATCCATATTAGGAGTAGAATAGTGACTTGAGCTGCGCTTAATGATATCCATAATCTCGAAAGCTGTTAACTCAGGCAATGCTTGCCACAAACAAGCAACCATACCACACAAGACAGGCGAGGAGATAGATGTTCCGTAAGAGAAACCTGTCTTACCGTTTTTCTTAATCACGTTCAAGCCCTCACATACCACATCGGGCTTAAATCGTCCATCATACGTTCCGCCGCGCGAAGAGAAGAACAAAAGCTCCCTTCCGTTGGCAAATTTCTGCTCTGGCGGAAGAGTTGAATTACCAATCAAAGCCACAGAACCAACTGTCAAAACATTTTCAGCATCGGCAGGGACAGAGATAGTCGAGAGTATCTCTTCACCACCATTTCCTGCTGCATGACAAAGCACCATACCTTTACCTGCCGCCATCGAAGCTGAGCGAGAGATCAGATGATCGCGACCATTACGCTCCCAAGCAGGGATTTCCACTCGCGTTTTACCATCGCCATCATATCCACCATATCCCAAAGAGGTATTGACAACATCTACGCCCACGCTGTCGGCAAACTCAATGGCTGCAGCCCAATTATCCTCCTCGATCATCTGCTCCGAGCCACCATCCTCCGATACGAACAACCAATAAGAAGCATTAGGAGCTGTGCCGACCATAACACCCTCCTCATTTGCCATCATACATGAAGAGACCTGCAAACCATGCTCATCAATCATATCGAATACCGAAACACCTGGCACAACAAAGTTTTTAGTGCCGATGATGTTTTTCTGATTAAACGCCTTCATCCTATCCAGATTATGAAATCCGCCATCTATAACGGCTATCATCATACCTTCGCCACGATAACCAGCCTCATGCAACGGCACGCCGTTGATGGTACTTATCTGATCTTTAGCTACACCATAGAAAGCATCAGATTTATCGTTTTCCTTTTCGGGCAACTCATTTGAAGAATTACGCTGCACGTAACGCTCAACAGGTTTATTATATCGCGCAACACGCTCGACCTTCTTAACAAACGGCATAGACTCGACTTGTTGCAAAAGAGTAGTGTCCTCACACTGCACAACTACGGTATTATTCCACTTGCTACGAAGAATTACATCCAAACCCACAGACTCGATACGTTTGATGTATTTTGGGTTTACGGGAACATCCGTAATATCAATCTCGAAGTCCTGACGCTCGCGGCGTTGCAACGATCGCTC
>JAFOZN010000269.1 GCA_017391185.1 Alistipes sp.
GAAAGCACAGCCCAACGGCCTGTTGCAGAGTCAGAGATAAGTCCCATAGCGATACCTGATACTGGCTTCTTGATCTTCACACCTGCATCCATCAAGGCCAATGTACCAGCACAAACTGTAGCCATAGATGAAGAACCGTTAGACTCCAAGATGTCAGATACTACGCGCAATGCGTAAGGCATCTGCTCACCTGTTGGGATCATAGGCTTCAACGCACGCCATGCCAAGTGACCGTGACCAATCTCGCGGCGGCTTACACCTCGTGATGGGCGAGCCTCACCTGTAGAGAATGGAGGGAAGTTATAGTGAAGTGTAAACTTCTCAGAACCCTGTACCAAAACCTCATCGATCATCTTCTCATCGAGCTTAGTACCGAGAGTTACGGTTGTGAGCGACTGAGTCTCACCACGTGTAAAGATAGCAGAACCATGAGCTGCAGGCAAGTAACCTACCTCGCACCAGATTGGGCGAATCTCATCTGTCTTACGGCCATCCAAACGCTTGCCCTCATCGAGGATCATGTTACGCATAGCCTTCTTCTGAACATCATCGTGGAAATACTTGTGGATAAGTGGAGCCTTCTCCTCCAACTCCTCCTCAGTGAACTGAGCAGAGAACTCTGCCTCCAAAGCCTCGAAAGCCTCAGAACGCTCGTGCTTAGCAGTACCGCTTGTAGCGATAGCGTAAGCCTTGTCGTAAAGCTCAGTGATGATACGCTGACGAAGCTCCTCGTCTGAAGTCTCGTGGCAGTATGTACGCTTAACATCCTTGCCCAACTCCTTCGAAAGCTCGATCTGTACAGCACACTGCTTCTTGATCTCCTCGTGAGCGAACTTGATAGCACCCAACATCACCTCCTCAGATACCTCGTTCATCTCACCCTCTACCATGAGGATGTTGTCGATAGTACCACCGACCATGATGTCGAGGTCTACGTTTGCCATATCTGAGAAGTTAGGGTTGATAACATACTCGCCATTGATACGAGCTACACGAACCTCAGAGATAGGGCCGCCGAATGGGATATCCGATACGGCGAGAGCTGCCGAAGCAGCCAAACCAGCCAATGCATCTGGCTGAATATCCTTGTCAGCCGAGATTAGATTTACAGTTACAAATACCTCGGCATGATAATCTGCTGGGAAAAGTGGGCGTAATGCACGGTCGATGAGTCGAGCCACCAAGATCTCGGCATCACTTGCCTTACCCTCACGTTTCATAAAGCCTCCAGGGAAGCGACCGCATGATGCGAACTTCTCCTTATACTCCACCTGAAGAGGCATAAAATCAGTACCCTCCTTTGCATCCTTAGCAGCAACTACGGTTCCGAGCAACATGGTGTCACCCATCTTTACTACCACAGAACCATCGGCCTGCTTCGCGAGCTTACCGGTCTCGATCGTAATCTGGCGACCGTCAGCAAGCGTAATCGTCTTTTGTACAGCGTTGTACAATTTCTTTTCTTCCATAAAATATATTCGTCAAATAAAATAGTTTTCAAGAAATAGGGGTTGTCAGGCTTGCTGGACAACCCCTATCATGCCTCAAACAGTAAGTATTACTTACGGAGGTTAAGAGTCTTGATGATAGCGCGGTAACGCTCGATATCAACCTCCTTGAGGTACTCCAAGAGCTGACGACGCTTACCTACCAAGCGCAACAATGAGCGCTGTGTACCGAAGTCGTGCTTGTTCTTCTTGAGGTGCTCAGTAAGGTGGCTGATACGGTATGAGAACAACGCGATCTGGCTCTCTGGAGAACCAGTGTCTGTGTTAGACTTGCCGTACGTACCAAAAATCTCCTGCTTTTTCTCTGCTGTTAAATAAGCCATAAAAAATGTGTTTTATGAGTTGCGCCTACTTTGCTCCAGAAAGGTCACAACTCTGGTTCCACTCTACGACGCATCCCCCTTACCGTGAATAACGCCAGAGCGTGGCACAAAAGTACTCTGAATTTCTACAACCACCAAATATTTTGGTCTTAAAATCAGTTATTTCGGCCCTATTTTTTATCCTTTGACCTGTAAAATGCGGAAATTTCCTAAAAATATGTATATTTGCACATTAGAAATACTTTTTGAGTCGGGATTTGAAAGGGAGAGTGAGAGATTATTTTTTCTCTGAACGAAAGTCGATTCGGAGCAAGATTTTTAATGAGCATAAGGGTAATGATAGGCAATATAACAGCTTTTGTACGTAGAGGATTTCTCTTTGTGGCAATGCTTTTGATTTTGGTGGGGTGTGCTCATAAGACCAAACCATACATCAGATCGCAAGGTCAGATGTTGGGAACATTCATGCAGGTCAATGCGCAGAGCGATATCTCATCGGGCGAGTTGTATCAGATGATGATGCAGATCGATGGGCAGGCTAAGGCTTCGATGTCGATATTTGATGAGAATTCGTTGCTGAGTCGTGTGAATCGTAATGAAACGGATTCGTTGGATAAGCATATAATCCATTGTTTGGAGCTTTCGCGCCGTTTCAGCAGGTTGAGTGATGGATCTTATGATGTAACGATTGCACCGCTGGTCGAGGCCTATGGCTTTGCGGGTAAGGATCGAGGTGTAGAGGTTAATGTCGATTCTCTGCTGGAGTTTGTGGGTATATCGAAACTCAAGGTGGAGGGCGGTCGTCTAAAGAAGGATGATCCCAGA
>JAFOZN010000270.1 GCA_017391185.1 Alistipes sp.
AGAGCCCCGATCTGATTAATTGGAAGCCTCAGGACTACCCCTATGTCGAGGGTGGTAGTTGCCGCCGCCCTGTTCTGATCAGCGGCGGTGATGGCAAAGGTTGGGTTGTAATGTACTCTACTTTGCAGAATGAGATTTTTGCCTACCACACAAGCGACTTCCG
The DNA here is from genome assembly GCA_017391185.1 of Alistipes sp. Lineage (GTDB taxonomy): Bacteria > Bacteroidota > Bacteroidia > Bacteroidales > Rikenellaceae > Alistipes. The sequence goes on from JAFOZN010000270.1 coordinate 164, forward strand.
CACTTGGCACAAAGCAAACGTCTCGACAAATGAGTCTGAAAAAACGCAAGAGAGTTGCCTCTCGCCCGATTTTAAGACCATAAAATTGGGCGGCAGAGAGTTGCAGGGACAGATCCATCATGTGGAGTGGGAGCAGATCGACAAACTCATTAAGCGCGATGATTTCCTTCGTAACCGCCAAGTCAAATTCGATGAGCACATGGGGCAAGATCCTGTACGTTTTGCCGACCTGAAGCCCGTCAAGAGCCATCTGATGATCAATGGCGCAGAGCGTAAAAAAATTAGCGATGAGCTGATCGGCATCTTCTTCGAGGATATCAGCTATGGTGCCGATGGCGGATTGTATGGCGAGCTGATAGAGAACCGCGACTTCGAGTATTCACCGCTGGATCATGGCTCTTGGCACTCACTTTCGGCGTGGGAGTTTAAGGGCGAAGGCTCGACAATAAAGATTCAGACCGAGAAGCCTATCCACCCAAACAACAGCCACTATCTCGCTCTCTCCACCACCGCTAAGGGTGCTACATTGGAGAATGACGGATATTTCGGCATCGCGCTCAAGGCCGGCGAGAGCTACTATCTGAATTTCTTCTCTCGCAAGGCTTCTGCCAAATCGAGCCGACTAAACTTTTCGTTGGTAGATGAAAATGGCAAGGTCATAGCATCGAAGAGCGTAACGATCGGCTCCCCCACATGGAAGCAGAGCGAATACACCCTAAAGGCAGAGAAGAGTTGCGAGAAAGCTCGCCTCATAATCACCCCCGAAGGCGAGGGCGAAATCCACTTGGATATGATCTCGCTCTTCCCGCACAACACATTCAAACAACGCCGCAATGGTCTGCGTGCCGATTTGGCGCAGGCGATAGCCGACCTGAAGCCTAAGTTTGTCCGCTTCCCAGGTGGTTGCGTGGCACATGGCAACGGATTGGATAATATGTATCTCTGGAAGCGCACCATCGGCAAGTTGGAGGAGCGTCAGCACATGCCTAACATCTGGAACTACCACCAAACTTTGGGCTTGGGATATTACGAGTATTTCCTCTTCTGTGAGGATATCGGAGCAGAGCCTCTGCCTGTAATCCCTGCCGCTGTGCCTTGCCAAAATTCATGGCGTCACGGTCATGGTCAGCAGGGAGGTGTGGACATGGAGCACATGGATGAGTATATACAAGATATTTTCGATTTGATCGAGTGGGCGAATGGCGACAAGACCACCAAGTGGGGAAAGGTGCGTGCCGAGGCGGGACATCCTGAGCCATTCAACCTAAAGTATATCGGCATCGGCAACGAGGATCTGATCTCGGAGGTATTCACCGAGCGTTTCAATATGATCTACGATGCAGTCAAAGAGAGACATCCCGAAATTACAATCTGCGGTACGGTAGGCCCATTCTACGAGGGCTCGGATTACGAGTGGGGCTGGAAGTTGGCAAAGCAGAAAGAGGTGCCAATGGTCGATGAGCACTACTATGTCTCTCCAGGTTGGTTTATCCACAATCAGGACTACTACGACCACTACGATCGCAATGCCTCTCAAGTCTATCTGGGCGAGTATGCGTGTCACTTGGCTGGTCGCCAGAACAACATAGAGACTGCACTTTGCGAGGCTTTGCACCTGGTAAATGTGGAGCGCAACGCCGACATTGTGCGCATGACATCTTACGCTCCGCTGTTGGCTCGCCATGAGGCTACGAATTGGAATCCCGATTTGATCTACTTCAACTCCGCGAGGGTGGATCTCACACCAGGCTACTATACTCAGAAGATTTTCGGTAACAATAGCGGTAATAGCTACATAGACAACACCTTGAGGGTGGAGTCTCGCCGAGAGGATGTGCGCAAGCGTATTGCCACATCGGTGGTATGCGACTCAGCGAGTGGGGATATCATCGTAAAGATGGTTAATCTCTTGCCCGTAGAGGTTTCGACCAGAGTGGTGATTGCGGATTGTGAGGAGTTGCAGAGCAATGCCCAATGCACCGTACTGAGTGGTAAGCCTACCGAGCGCAACGCCACCCCACAGCAGAGTCAGATCGAGGTCGGCAAGGAGTTTGATTACACCATGCCCGCCTACTCATTCTCGACAATAAGGCTAAAGAAGAGGTAAAATGAGTTTCAACATATACAAATATAGGCTGTTCCCGAAAGGACAGCCTATATTTATTAATTTTGAATCTTGAATTTTGAATTTTAAATTTCTACACCTGTAAGCAACTCCACTGCTCTGTGTCCTTCTGCGCCAAGCGAAAGCGAGAAATCGTTGACAAACAACGCAATATGCTTATCAATCACATCATCCTCCATCTCTTGGGCATGAGCCTTGACATACTCGCGCGAAGCCATCGGATGCTCGAAGGCATACTCTATACTACGTCTGA
>JAFOZN010000271.1 GCA_017391185.1 Alistipes sp.
ATGTCGAGATTTGGCTGGTAATATCGTATTGACTCGAAATTCAGAGTTGGCACGTATGCAGAGCTCATATACAGAGTACACTCACTATGCGCCATATTTCCTCTATTGTGGTGATGAGAACAGAACCATGATCGAGGGAACATATATGGCATTGCGCAATAAACTCAAGATCGGTGATAAGGAGTATTTGGTGCGTTATGGTACTAAGATGCGTCTTTATTTGCCATCTTCTATCGTGGGAGGCATATATTCAGACGGTGGTTACGAGGGTCAATACTCGTTGGATAATAACAAGCCTGTGATTGTAGATATGGAGGTTATGGGCCACGTTGTCAATCCTTTGGCATATGAGGATCAGTGGATTCGTTCTTTTGCAGAGGCAAACGGTGGTTTGGCTCCAAATAACGACAGTAGCCAGAAGGAGGAGAACTCTTTCTCGCAGCGTTATCCATTGGTGCAGGGCGCAACACGTGGTGATGAGTCAGATAAGAAGGAGCCTGTATTGGATGATAAGTGGCGTTTGGCTGTGGACTCTATTGCGGCTCTATATATCAACTATGGTTATACGCCTAAGCAGAGATTGAATTTCGATTGTTTGGGTGCGGATACCATGATGCATAAGAATCAGACAGTCTATAATCAGGGCAAGATCTACGGGACAAAGACGCTCGAAGTTTTGAATAAGGAGATTGATGATATCCTTTTGGAGCGTTTCGGTGAGGGTCTCGATCCAAAAGAGGCTGAGCCTGCGGATTCGGTATCGGGTCTGAGTATCTGGTATATCACCCGATTGATGGATGGTTTTATCGTAGATACCAATATCGCCGAGGTTAAGCGTCTTATCTATAATGATCCTTCTATCGAGGATGAGGATTGTAAGGCTCTTGACTTTGATATGGATAATCAGGATAATAACAATTATGTGGATGCTTGGAAGTATGCTGTTCCACAGTTGCGAGTAGGATCTTGGAATGTGATTTTGACAGGTTCTTCAAATGCGTATGGCGCGACAGGTGTGTCGGGATCGCATAGCACTACATCTTCAAGTACAAGCAATAGCAATTACTATGATTATCTGAATTACTATAACTACATGAATAGCTACTACGGTAATGGTATGTATAACGACTATTATGGTGGTTATTACGGAGGTTATGGCTATGGTTATGGTGGCTACGGCGGTTATGGAGATTACTACAATAACTATTATTATAATAGTATGTATTATAACAACTACTATAATAACTCCTATACTACCGATACCACAACATCTACAACTACAACAAGCGAGGTGCCAGCATATTCGCCAATGTTATTCCAGGTCTTCGTGTTGGAGGCTGATGAGGACTAACAGTAAAGAGATAAATAAAATAGTGGTTTTAATTTGTAACCCAAAGATACTTTTAGGGTTGCGTAGGTTTAAAGTAAATGAAGAGAATTATCCGAAGAAAAAGATAATTCTCTTTTTTTTGAGAAAATTACTCAGAAATTTTGTTAATTGAAAAATAAGTAGTAATTTTATATTTGAAAGCAGAAAGAATTTCATATAACATTAACATAAACCTTAAAATAGACTTATTATGATTATTACATTTAACGAACTACGCCGTATTAAGGACAAGTTGCCAAGTGGCAGCTCTCAGCGTATTGCAGACGAGTTGGGTATTGATGTTGAGACAGTTCGCAATTATTTCGGAGGTAAGCACTTGGACGCTAAGGCTTGCTCTGGTATCCATATCGAGCAGGGTCCTGATGGTGGTGTTGTTACACTTGACGATACAACTATCCTTGACGCGGCGATGAGAATCCTTAACGAGTTGAAGGCTGAGTAATCAGATTTTCCCTTTAGGGGGCTCGAAACGGATTTCCGAGATTCAGAGGGTGACAACATCTTTGTTGAGCACCCTCTTTGTTATTTTCTAAGTACCTTTATTTATATTAATAAGATATGAAACGCCTATTTTTAATGTTTTTATGCTTGTCTATCTTTTCGAGCGCATTGGCTCAAGAGGGTGGAGAGAGTGTCCCTTTCAACGGGTTAATCAGCCAAGCCTCGGGTGCGAAAGTTAATAAAATTAAGGTGGAGGTAAAGTCGACAGGCAAGTACACCTATACCGATAAGTTAGGGCGTTTTGGCCTGACTTATGTCAAGCCCGATGATATATTGATTCTGACGGGCAGAAATCTATCGGTAGAGGTGGCAGTCGGAGGTCGTAAGAGTATGAAAATCATGCTTCAGGATAATTTGATCTCTCAGACTGAAGAGTCGGAAGAGTTGATTGAGACAGGTTATGGTTACATCAAAAAGCGTGAAGTAACCAATAGTAATACAGGCAGCATTTCGGGCGAAGAGCTACGCCGTACGGGAGTGCAGAATCTCGAACGAGCGTTGTTGGGAAGAGTTCCAGGATTGGCGATGATTGATGGGGAGCTCACAATAAGGGGCAAAAATTCGATTAATTCATCTACTAAGTTGCTATATTTGGTTGATAATCAGCCTGTGGAGAGTCTTTCGTTTGTAAATATCAGTGATGTCGAGTCGGTTACGGTTTTTAAGGATGGAACGATGTATGGTATACGTGGTGCCAATGGTGTGATATTGGTTAAAACCATATCGGCAAAGCGATAGATGACACTTTGGGAGTACTTTTTGTCATGTTTTGTCGGACAAAATGGCAGATATTGATGGCCTGTTGTCAGTAATTTGTGCCATAATCAGCTTTTTTTACATTATTTTATTTTTGGTATAACCTTTGTTCGTATAAGAGTCGGTTGCGGGGAGCAATCGACTTTTTTGATGAAAGAAAATAGATAATAACAAATAAATAGAAAACAATTATGGGAAAGATTATTGGTATTGACTTAGGTACAACTAACTCATGTGTATCTGTAATGGAGGGTAACGAGCCTGTTGTGATTCCAAATGCAGAGGGACATCGTACAACTCCATCTATCGTAGCTTTTACTGACAACTCAGAGCGTAAGGTGGGTGATCCTGCTAAGCGTCAGGCTATTACTAACCCAAAGCGTACGGTATTCTCTATCAAGCGTTTCATGGGTGAGCAGTATGATAAGGTGACTAACGATATCACTCGTGCTCCATATAGCATCGTACGTGGCGATAACAACACTCCACGTGTAGATATCGATGGTCGTCAGTACACTCCACAGGAGATCTCAGCGATCATTCTCCAGAAGATGAAGAAGACTGCTGAGGATTACCTCGGTCAGGAGGTTTCAGAGGCTGTTATCACAGTTCCTGCATACTTCTCAGACTCTCAGCGTCAGGCTACTAAGGAGGCTGGTGAGATCGCAGGCTTG
>JAFOZN010000027.1 GCA_017391185.1 Alistipes sp.
ACTGTTGGGACAACAGCAGCTACGATGAGTAGCCAGAAGAGGATAGATTTTAGAATAAAAGGGCTGTTCAACAGATTTGTTGGACAGCTCTTTTGTTTTTGAGGCACTTATGAGTTGGTAAAAAAGGTTGAAGTCACCCCTATTTTTTAAAAATTTACAGAAAAATTAGCCCGCGTTAACATTTGTTAACATTTGTTAACACTCCGTTAAACCTTTTTTGCTCCATTGCCCCTTATCTTTGCATTGAGGAAAGCGCGCAAACCTTAATGACAAATTTATTAACTTCTAATTTAAAAGAAAACTATGAAAAATTTATTTTTAATTCTGGTTTCTGTGTTGATCTGTGGCTCGGCTGCGGCACAACAAAATAGTTCTAACGATGAGGCTCAGCCACTCGTTGTGGTGAAGAATGCTGAGGGTAAAACCTATAAGGTTGATGATATGAAGAGCATCGACAACAACGCCATCGAGTCTGTTACCGTGATGAAGAGCGAGGCGGCTCGCGCGGAGTTTGCTCAGTATGGTGACACTTCGGAGGGTGTGGTCTATATCAAGCTCAAGGCTCAGCCGCTGGTTGTAGTGAAGGATGCTGAGGGTAAAACCTATAAGGTTGACGATATGAAGAGTATCGACAACAACGCCATCGAATCTGTTACAGTGATAAAAAACGAGACGGCTCGCGCGGAGTTCGCTCAGTACGGCGACACTTCGGAAGGTGTGATCTATATCAAGCTGAAATAAAAGCGGAAGAGTTAGTTTAGAAAAAGTGAATTAAATCAGACGCCCGCAATGCTCTATTGCGGGCGACACTTTTATTATAGCAAGTAAATCACTCTCCTCAAGTTACTTACACTCGTGGTGCGCACACGCCTCGCCCGAATCAAAGACAAAACCCAAGATGTAGGACTTAATCAGAGTCTCAATCTCACCTGAGCAACCGCGAATTACGCGGATATTGTGCTTCTCCAAGACATTCTTGGCGCCCTCGCCCATATTACCAGCGAGCATAACCTCTACCCCCATAGAGGCAAGCACCGCAGCTATGCCCGACTTACATCCGCACCCTTCGGGCGAAGGAAGCTCTTCTACGGAGAGAATACTCTTCTGCTCAAGGGTATAGATTGTGTAGTGGTGACAGTGTCCAAAGTGGTCATCAACACGACCATCGCGCGTAGGAATTGCAACTTTCATGATATATTCAGAGTTTTATGGTGCAACAAAATTTATATTTCAAGCCAAAATCGGAATAAAATCCTCGTTTGACAATGTAAATATACGAAATTTTCAGTAATTTTGGATAGTATCAACCATAAAACTCTTAAGCAGATGAAAAAGCTGATGACCATGTTGTTGCTCCTGCCATGCCTTATCTCTTGGCAAAGCCCCCAAAACGAGGAGATAACACTACTAATAGGAACCTACACAGGCAAAGGTAGCAAGGGTATCTACACCTGCCGCTTCAACCAGCAGAGTGGCGATTTTAGCGAGCCACAACTCCTTGTCGAGGCAGCAAGCCCATCATTTCTAACTCTTTCGGAGGATGAGAAATATCTCTACGCCGTAAGCGAGGAGTGGCGCACACCAATGCTCAACGCCTACCGTTACGATAGCAACACCCGCACCGCAAAGCTCATCAACAGCCAGCCTACACATGGAGACTCGCCATGCCACGTGGCGCTGCATCAAGGCTATGCCTATACGGCCAACTATACGGGAGGATCGCTGACAGCCTTTAAGCTCCAGAGTGACGGATCGCTTGGTGAGCCACAACTAAAGCAGTTCTCTACGCCCGAAGTGCAATCGCATATACATGGCATATTCGAGGCGGCAGATGGCAAGAGCATATATGTGACCGATTTGGGGCGTGATGCTGTATATGAGATCGAAGCACCACTCACTCTCCGCCACACAACCCACATCGAGAAGGGTTCAGGCCCTCGCCACATGGTCGTAGCGAAGAAGATGGCATATCTGATAAATGAGTATTCGGGCAAGGTGACTCAGCTCAAAGAGTCGCGCGGAGGGCTCGAAGTCGTGGGCTCGTTTGCTTCGGACAGCGTAGGTGGCAGAGGTAGTGCCGACATACATCTAAGCCCAGACGGGCGATTCCTCTACGCTTCAAACAGATTAAAGGCCGATGGCGTTTCGACCTTCGAGGTAAAGAAGGATGGCTCACTCCAGAAAATCGCCTACACCGATACAGGCATACATCCACGCAACTTTAACATCACGCCCAATGGCCGTTACCTGCTTGTTGCCGAGCGAGATAGCGACCAAATAGAGATTTTTGAGCGTGATGCCAAGAGTGGAAAGCTCCGCCCTACGGGCAAAAGCATTGCGCTGAGTATGCCCGTATGCCTGATTTGGGGCAAATAGGCTACGGAGGGTTTGACAAGGCAGGCTAATCTACCTCAACGAGTTTGAATCGGTTATTGAACTTGAGTTCGCGGTGATCTGAGAGGACCACCTCATAGCCATGTTTGTCTCGCTCGATACGTACCACACGCGACTGAGGATGGTGGCGTGAGACATATATTGCTATCGGCGCAGGGACTATATCATCGGGGACCTGAGTCTGAGCCTCGACATCTATCCAATCGCCCGACTCGGCAAACTCAAGGTGTACCCCACCCTCGATCCACACCTCATACTCCTTGGAGAAGATATCCTCATCATAGACGGCACGTATCACAGAGGCCATAGAGTAGTAGCGTTTGATGAATTGTTGCGCTCGCTGAGGCAGCTCAGAGGGTTTGATTATCCTTTCGCTATCGTTTGCCCATACAAGAGCAAAGGCAAAAAGCGAGACAAAAAGTGTAAAATAGAGCTTTTTCATACGTCATTCGGTTTTGATTCACACTCTCTGGATGCAAATTCTGTGCTAAAGGCAAAAAAATCCATCGCCCAAGAGTCGAGCGATGGATTTTTATGAGCCAAGATTCCTTTGATTAAGGAATATTATAAGGGGTATATGGCGTATGCATCACGTTGAGTGTCTGAGGCAACCAAACTCTATAACGATCCGACTTAGACCATGTATTACCCGCCGAGCCAAAGTCGCACAACTTCACAGGCACAGGTTTTCCATTGCCCTCCATGTCGGTACCCTGCACAGCATCTACCGAAAAGGCCATCCAAGCAAAATCAGGCTTTGAGACGGGTTTTAGCTCCACGTATCCATCCTTAGAGGGGATTGTGAGTGTCTCATCGACATAACCATCGCCAAAACGGCTGTCGCGCGCCAAAACCACAGGGCCTCTAACCACAGCTTGACAATGGTTCAAAGTCTCCACGCGACCACGCATATCGAGATTCAGAGTGATTTTATCGCCTGCACGCCAATCGCGCGTGATGATATGCCAGCCATGCATCGCCACCTTCTCAGATAGACCATTCACCTCCACCGACACATGCTCTAAATCACACCACGCAGGGATTCGCAACGCCACTTGGAAATTGCTCTCGCGCTTAGGATTAACCTCTATCTCTATCGTCTGGCCTTCGGGATAGGTGGTATTCTGCACAAGTTGCACCTGAGTCTTGCGCTTCTGGCCAACCTCCATTGTAGCCTCCGACTGGGCATAGAGATTTACCAAAATCGTATTATCCACGACTCTATACATCGCTTGAGGCACGAGCGCAAAGGCTCGTGGGCCATTGGCATTGCAGCAATTAATATGCATACCGCACTGCTCCTCGCCCGGAGCGCGCCAACCCTCCAATGGACTATATTTTGAAATCTGCGAGGCATCGCCTTTAAACGAGGCCATCAAGGCGTTGTACATCGTACGCTCGATCTCATCCGCCAGCAGAGCATTGCCAGTCAAAGAGAGCAGACGATCACAGATCTGCATCCATGTAAAAGTCACACACGTCTCCATGGTATGATATGCAGGCAGAGTCTGACGCTCCTTGCCGCCAAACCAGCACTCGAAGGCAGCTCCCGATCCTGCGATATTTATCTCGGTATCGATGATGCTCCGTACGGTGCGTTTGGTAGCCTCTAAATACTCCTCCTTGCCTGTGATTTTATAGAGTTCGAGCAATCCCACATAGCACGACATCATCTCGTAGGCCTTCATGCCGTTCTCGCGCGAAAACCAAGTCTTGGGGTGAGGGAAACGCTGCGCTACGGGCACATCTGCCAAAGCCTTCGAGATGAGTTCTGGGCCACCATCGGCACTATTCATCTCTGAGGCAATATGGTGAGCAAAATCGAGATATTTGGCTTGCTTGGTGCGGTTGTAGATATAGACCACAGGCTCCAGAATAGAGCAGCTCGCCATACCGCGATAGTTACCCGTAGAGGCTATACCTCGCTTACTTTGGCTCGTTGGGCCTACCTGCGTCATCAGATGATCCAACACTCGGCACGCCGCCTCCAAAGCTCGTTTCTCACCCGAAAGGTCGTACCACGCCACCAAACCCAAACAGGTATATTTACGTCCCCAGACATCCCACTGCTTGAGTTGATCCTCCTCCTTATAGTTGCCGATATAGCCCTCAGCTGTCTGAGTCGAGATCATGCCATCGACACTACGGCGGATGATTTCATACAATTCGGGATCGCGATTATAGCGGTACGAGGCGATAGCACCCTGCACCCATTTACCCCAAAACTCGCTTTGCCAACGGCCACCCTCGGTACGATGGCGGAAAGGCTCAACAAGGTGTTCGACATCCTGCGCCTTGACACGATGCTCAATACAATCATCAATGCGCTCGCCGACATAGCCCGCAATCTTCACTTGCTTAATAGGCGATTCCACTGCAATCTGAGCTTGAGCAGTATAGCTTACAGAGAGAAACATCGCACAAATAATCAGGCTTGTAAAAGAAGTTTTCATAGGTAAAGTTTTTTGTTACCCAAATTTAGGGAAAATCGGCATAAAAACAAAGAGAGTGTCCAAAATTTTGGACACTCTCCTCATACTTTAGAAGTCTTCCTACTACTTCTCAGGACGCATAACGACCTTAATCATATTCTTATCCTCCAACAGACGCTTAGCCAAAGCCTGAACATCTGCCGCAGTGACGCCATTTACAGCCGCCTCGTAGTCGTTGACGTTATCCAAACCGTAGCGGTAGTAGCTGTCGATGGTCTGCAACCACCAGCCATTCTGCTCAAGGAGCTTCTTATAGTCCTTCAACAAGAACTCGCGAGTCTTATCCATATCCTCTGCCAATGGACCCTCCTTGGCGATCTTCTCGATCTCGTCAACAATGATCTGGCTCAACTCATCGGCCATCTGCTCGTTGGTATCAAACTGGATGCGAACCAAATAGTGCTCCACAGGCTTAATCATGAGCGAACCACCTACGCCTACGCCATAAGTACCACCCTTCTCCTCGCGGATTGACTTGAGGTAGCGGTTATCCAAAGCTGAAGTGAGGAATGTGAGGATAACATCATCCTTAATGGTATTCTTCATCTGGCCATGGAATGTGAAGGCAACAGATACCTTAGGCTGCTCCATCTTTGCCTTGAAGTCATTTACAGCACCACCCTCAACGATACGCACCTTATCATCTACGAACTTGCCAGTAGGCTTCTTCTGAGCTGGCAGAGATCCGATGTACTTCTCGATGAGTGGCTTAAGCTCCTCTGGGCTCTTGTTACCCAGCACATAGAAGGTGAAGTCTGACGCATTGCTGAACAACTTAGAGTGGATTGCTGACATATCCTCCAACTTAATCGACTGCAAAAGCTCTGGAGTAAGCTGCTGACGGCGATAGTTATTGTTGTAAGTTGTCTGCTGGTTCTTCTGACGGAAGATAAAATCAGGGTTAGTGAGCTGATTAGCCAACATCGAGTTGTAGCGATTCATCAATGTAGCAAAATCATCCTCCGAGAAGCGTGGAGCTGTGAAGTTCAAATACAAGAGCTGGAGCATAGTCTCAACATCCTTCAATGAAGAGTTTGCCACCACATTGTGCATATATGTACCCACCTGTACGCTTGCCTGCGCGCTCTTACCTGAAAGTTGCTTACGCAAGTCACTTGCCGAGAACTTCGAAATACCCGACATGCCCATCACCATACCCAACATCTGAGCCGAGTAGTACTGCTCATCGGCAAAGATAGCTGCACCACCATCGGCAACGGCATTGATAGTGAGGTTATCAGCCTCGTAAGGAGTCTGCTTGAGGATAACCTTCACTCCATTCTTCAAAGTCCACTCGGTAGTACCCAAGATCTCGTTCTGCTTAGCCTTCTTTACAACTGAACCCTTCAATGCTGACTCGTCTGAGATGAGTGGCTCCTTCTTCACGTTATCCTCGAAAGGCTTAACATCGGCAGCAACAGCAGCCTTCAAAGCCTCTACAAGCTCAGCCTCAGATGGAACTGCTACGCCATCCTTCTTAGGAGAGTTGACGATGATAACGCAATTCTTCAACGGATCGTACATCTTAGCTATAACCTGATTGATAGCCTCGACTGAAACCTGCTCGATGAGCTGCTTATCCAACTCATACTCTGTCTTAGCATCAGGAATAGGAGTACCGTTGCGGAAATTCTCGATGCAACGATCTGCATAGAAATCATGCTCGCGATCCTCGCGGCTGTTATACTGATTCTCTATTTCGGTCAAAAGATTCTGCTTAGCACGCTCCCACTCACCTACGGTAAAGCCGTGACGGCGCATACGCTCCATCTCGGTAAGCATAGCCTTATAACCCTCCATAAGCTTACCATCCTGAGTCGTCAACGTACCACCCGTAATATCCAATGTAGGGCAGAAACCGCCGCTTGAAGCAGGCTGGAAACCAGCAGAGAGGAATGGCGCATTTGGCTTGCGGGCAATATCCTGCAAACGCTCAGACATCATAACTGAGATATAGCCATTGACAATATTCAACGCCTCGTATGCCACCGTACCACGCATCTGCTTAGGCATAGCCTGAGACTTATAGAGAATCAACAGCTGTGAACGCTGCTGCTCAGGGTCAGTAAAGATGCTCACGATAGGCTCATCATTGTCAGGCATTACGATAACCTCCTTCTGAGCTGCATCAGCTGGAGCAGCAGGGATATCTGCCATGATAGACTTGATCTTAGCCTCAACCTTATCTACATCAATATCACCCACAACAACAACAGTCTGGTAGTCTGGGCGATACCACTTATTATAGAAACTGCGGATGTCGTCATACGAGAATGACTTAAGGCCATCCAAGTGACCAATCAGGTTACGCTCCGCGTACTTTGTACCCTTACCGACAGCCTTGAGCTGAGCGATAGTAGAACGCCAAGAAGCACCGTCACGAGTACGCAACTCCTCCTGAATAACGCCACGCTCAGCATCGATCTCCTTCTCCTTCAGAGCGATGAAGTGTGACCAATCGTGGAGGACAGTCAAAGTAGAGTCGATCACAGTCTCGCGTGCTACAGGCACATCGGTCATAAAATACTGAGTCAAATCCCATGAAGTGAAGGCATTGAGGTTAGCGCCGAACTTCACACCGATCTTCTCCAGATACTCGATCATGCTCTTCTCAGGGTAGTTCTTAGTACCGTTGAATGCCATGTGCTCCAAGAAGTGAGCCAAGCCCTGCTGGTTGTCATCCTCCTGAATAGCACCTACATCGTGTACGATGTAGAAGTTGGCCATACCCTTTGGTTTCTCGTTATGGCGAACATAATATGTGAGACCATTAGGCAAAACGCCCTTGCGGATCTGCGCATCGGCAGGAATCTGCGGCAAGGCCTGCTGCGCCTGTGCTGCAAACGACATGGCTACAGCCACAAGCGTCAAAATTGTTACAAAAAACTTTTTCATATCATTAAATTTTGGTTTAACAAAAAGAAATTTCTCTCTCCCGATATATTAAACGAAAAAGCCCTACAAATGGACTTAAGTTTCTTCCTCAAACTAAACTTTTAATATATTAGTCGCAAACCAGGCACAAAAAACTACACCGCAGCGACTATTTTTTCTCTTTATCCTTAGGTTTGCGCTCAAAAAAGACTCCCACGACCAATCCCACGAGCATACACATGCCCATGCCTTGTGTGGTAGAGCCAATCACAGGACCTCCCAACAAAAAGCCCACAACCGCACCAATGGCCATACCATGAAACATATAGCTATTGAAGCGCTGCGCTATCTTGCGACCATCGAAATCCTCCTCGCCGCCCTCGACCTCGCGTGGACGCATCGACTCCTCGACAGCCTTGAGCTCATCCTCCTCAAAACCCCATGGCGAGCGCACCTTCTTTTTGGTATCTGCTTCGGGCATAGGACTCGTTTCTAAAGCAGGATTTTGCTCCTGAGTATTATCTATTTTCTCGTCTGACATATAGTATTAGGTTTTCCAACTGCAAATTTGGTTAAAATATTTTAAAATATCGTTTATTCGCGCGTTTTTATTATAAATAACGTAAACTCTCCCAATTGTGGCATATATGGCTCAGATTATGATAATAAAAATAAAAAATTGCGATAGGGATAACAACATCTGCAAAATAATCTTATATTTGTATAGTATTTAACAAAGTTTAGTTACAACCTAAAATTAATAATACTCAGATTATGAACGTAAGTAAAGTAATGGCCGACTTGGAGCGTAAGCATCCAGGCGAAGAGGAGTATCTGCAAGCAGTACGAGAGGTATTGGAGTCTATCGAGGAGGTATATAACCAGCACCCCGAATTTGAGAAGGCGAAGATCGTGGAGCGTATGGTTGAGCCCGACCGTGTGATCACATTCCGTGTCACTTGGGTGGACGATAGCGGCGAGATTCAGACCAACATAGGCTATCGTGTACAGTTCAACAGCGCCATTGGCCCTTATAAGGGCGGTATCCGTTTCCACAATGCTGTGAACCAATCTATGCTCAAATTCTTGGGCTTCGAGCAGACATTCAAGAATGCGTTGACCACTCTGCCTATGGGTGGAGCAAAGGGTGGCTCGGACTTCAACCCTAAGGGTAAGTCAAATGCAGAGATTATGCGTTTCTGTCAAGCCTTCATGTTGGAGCTATGGCAGAACATAGGCCCTGATACAGATGTCCCAGCGGGCGATGTGGGAGTTGGTGGTCGTGAGATCGGTTATATGTATGGCATGTACAAGAAGTTGGCTCGCGAGTACAACACAGGAGTCCTCACAGGCAAGGGCATGACATGGGGCGGTTCGCTTATTCGCCCTGAGGCTACGGGCTTCGGTGCGCTCTACTTCACAGAGCATATGTTGCAGAAGGCAGGCAAGGATATCAAGGGTAAGACTATCGCCATTTCGGGCTTCGGCAACGTGGCTTGGGGCGCAGCGACCAAGGCAACCGAATTGGGAGCCAAGGTGATAGCTATTTCGGGTCCTGATGGAGTGATCTACAACCCAGAGGGTATGACTCAGGAGAAGTTGGATTATATGTTGGAGCTTCGCGCTTCGAATCGTGATATCGTTGCGCCTTTTGCTGAGGAGTTTGAGGATGCAACATTCATTGCAGGCAAGAAGGCTTGGAGCATTAAGTGTGATATCGCTCTGCCTTGCGCATTCCAGAATGAGTTGAACGAGGCTGACGCCAAGGAGCTTTTGGCTAACGGCACATGGTGCGTGGCTGAGGTGTCGAACATGGGTTGCACACCTGAGGCGATAGCGGCGTTCCAAGAGGCAGGCATATTGTTTGCCCCTGGTAAGGCGGTCAACGCAGGTGGCGTGGCAACTTCGGGCTTGGAGATGACGCAGAATGCTCAGCACCTCTCGTGGTCGGCCGAGGAGGTGGATCAGAAGCTGCACTACATCATGTCGCAGATTCACGAGGCTTGTGTGCGCTTTGGTGAGCAGGCAGATGGCGCGATCAACTACGTTAAGGGTGCCAACATCGCAGGCTTTATGAAGGTTGCGCAGGCTATGCTGGAGCAGGGAGCGATATAATTCAGAATTCAAAATTCAAAATTCAGGATTGGGGATTGGAGCTGACGCACGGTAATTATTTTCATGTTTACCTTTTTTCAGTGCGTTTACTCTCCCTCTCTTAAAACACCCACTACGGGTGCGTCATGCCACAGAGGGCGAAGCCCGATGAATAGCATCTCTACCCTCAACCAAGGTCGTTAGAGATTCCATTCCTCCCTCCGCTCGGTGGAATGACATACCGACAACAAAAATCTGGGCTGATTCCGATTAGGATCAGCCCAGTATTTATTCTCTCTCCCCAAAAAAGTTCCCCTACTTCTTCGTCTCATCAATTTTATCTTTGAGCTCGATATAGATCACACCTTCGGAGGTGTCGCCATACTTTTTGAACTCATCTTTTGCTGGACTGCTCTTGAATACAGTCATTGACTTAATGGTGTTGACATCGATGCTATTTATATCGGTTACCTTGTAAATCTTACCCTCAGCATCCTTCACCACCACCAAAGCTTGAATTTTATTGTTAGCATCCGACTTCTTGCTGATGGACAGAATCTTTCCTGTCCCCATCGCTGTAGAAACCGAAACGGAAGTATTCTCGCCTACTTTATATGTATCTACACCAACCGGACCAAAGCTTGTATCATCGTCTCCCGTAATAGAGATCTTCTCCTCGGTCTGTATC
>JAFOZN010000028.1 GCA_017391185.1 Alistipes sp.
GCCCACTCCTCCAGACCATATTGTTTGAGCTCCTCGGCTACGGCACCATCCTCCGAGAAGGTATCGGTAGAGGCTCCACCCATCAGGTCGGGGATAAACATATTCATCGACTCCACAGGGCCATAACTCCATGCAGTGGCATATTCAATATCGAGACCTTGCTGACCACTCTTTGCCCCCTGCTCGACAAGCTCCGAGCCACCACGAGTAGTCTCCTTGGAGTGTTGCATGGTGTACCACAAAGGCGAAAGATTCGATCCCAACGCGACAACGCCCGCCGCCACGAGTATAGCCGTACGCTTAAGAAAATCCTACATGAGCTTCTGCCTATGGGCATAGAAAGCCTCGCTAAGCCACATAGCCACCATCACCAACAGGAAGTAGTAGCTTATCTGAGGGTGGTTGGCACCAATCTCAAGCGAAGTGAAGAGCGCAGTCAGCGCAGCACCCACCCACACATTTTTCCTGAGCGTATAGTAGCATCCCGCAACCATAAGCGGAGCATAGACCACAGCCCACATCTTGGTGATGTGTCCCGCACCGATGATAAGCAGGAAATATGTCGAAAGGCCATAAGCCAGAGCTGCAATGATACCAATCCACGGATTCACACCGAAGAGCAACATAGCCACCCACATGGCCGTCATTGCAAAAAACATCAGCGAGATGGGGATGTCCACTATGGTGGAAATTTTGCCGATAGTACCCTTAACCGCCTGAGCAGGATATTTCACATTAATCAAAAAAGCAGGCATACCACCAAACATTCCGCCTGTCCATTGCGCATCCTCGCCCGTAGCTTCACGATTATCAAGTATATCCTTAGACATACCCTCATATTGCTGAACATCGTGCTGGATGAGTTTATCGCCCGCAAGCTGGGGTGCAAAGTATAGTGCTGAGACCACAAAAAAGAGGAATAATGTTCCTAAAATGGCCAAAAACTTTTTCACATATTGAGATTTAAGACTCATATTATTTATGATTTGTGCGTCAAAGTTACGAAAAACATTCCTTTTTTAACGTCTAATTGCGAAAAATTACTATATTTGCAATGTAAACTGTGTATATAGTCCATTTATGATAAGTCTTGATTCGATTCGCACTCCCATAGCTTCTGACATAGAGGCCTTCGAAGAGTTCCTCAAGAGCCGTTTCCAATCGGAGAGCAAGTTGATGTCTCAGATGTTGGAGTATGTTCTCTCTACTCATGGTAAGAACATACGTCCTATGATTGTCATGCTCTCGTCTGCTCTATGCTCTTCGGCTAACTCTCGCGAATGGGTGGCGGGTGAGCGCAATTGTACCAAGCGTACATATCTGGCCGCGATGATCATCGAAATGATGCATACAGCTTCGCTCATACACGATGACGTGATCGACAACTCCGATTGCAGGCGAGGTCGCCCTTCGGTCAACGCCCTTTGGCAGAGCCGCAACGCCGTGATTTTGGGCGATTATCTCTTGGCACGCACCATGGCCAATGGTATGGAGAGTGCTCAATATGATATTGTCTCACACATCATCGGCTCGATGGCTACACTCTGCGAGGGAGAGATCCTGCAGAGCCAACACCAAGCCGACAAGGATACTTCGCGCAACGACTACCTCGAAATCATATACAAAAAGACAGCCAGCCTCATTAGCATCAGTGCCTCGGCAGGAGCTTTATCGGTGATGGCTTCCAGAGAGGATCAGCAAAAGATGCGCCGTTTCGGTGAGGCGTTGGGTATGGCATTCCAGATTCAGGATGATATTTTAGATTACAGCCGCGATGCCCAGACTGGTAAGCCCGCCAACAATGACCTCAGAGAGGGTAAGATTACCCTGCCACTCATAGAGGTTCTGGAGAAGTGTTCAGAAGCTGAGCGTCTGCAGATTCTGGAGCGACTCTCGGCGTGTGGCGAAGATGAGCAGGCGGTAGATTTCCTACAAGGTGTAGTAGAATCGACAGGCGGTTTGGCCATGGCAAGACGCACGATGCAGAAGTATATAGACCGTGCGGTGAGTATCCTCTCTGAGTTTGAGGATTCGCCATATCGCTCTTCGCTTATCAACCTCTGCGCCTTCGTAGCCCAGAGAGACAAATAAGGGAGAGAAAGGAAAGGAGAAAGAACAAATTTTATATAAACACAATTTATTAAACTTTAAACAAAAATTTTATGGGACAAAATCAGAAAGGTAACGGTTTGGCAATTGCCGTGATGTTCATGCTTTTCTTCATGATCGCATTCGTTACCAATTTTGCAGGCTCAATGGCTATCATCGCTAAGAGTCAGTTTGAGGCATCTAACGCCATGGCTCAGTTGGGTACTTTGGCGAACTTCCTCGCTTACGCCTTCATGGGTGTACCTGCTGGTATCATCCTCAAGCGTAAGGGTTACAAGTTCACTTCATTGGCTGCCGTAGTTGTAGGTATCGTGGGTGTGGGCGTACAGCTCCTCTCAGGTTACGTAGCTTCTTTCGAGGTTTACGTATTGGGTGCCTTCATCGCAGGTTTCTCAATGACTATGCTCAACATCGTTGTTAACCCTATGCTTAACACACTCGGTGGTGGTGGTAACAAGGGTAACCAGCTCGTACAGTTGGGTGGCTCTTGCAACTCTATCGGTGGTACTTTGGCTCCAATCCTCTTGGGTTATTTGATCGGCGGTCAGGTGACTGAGAACACAAGCGTAAGTGATGCTGCTCCTGCAATGTTGATTGCTATGGGTATCTTCGCAGTAGCATTCATCGTAATCGCTCTCTCTGCAATTCCTGAGCCTCATATGGAGACTGCTGAGGAGAAGGCTGCTCGCAAGGCTGGTAACGTAAAGAAGGATCCACACGGTCCAATGTCTTTCCGTCACTTCGTTTTGGGTGCTATCGCTATCTTCTTCTATGTAGGTGTTGAGGTAGGTATTCCAAACACAGCTAACCTCTATATGTCAGGTCTTGAGGGCGTAGGTCCAGCTATCGCAGGTACATTGGTAGGTTTCTACTTCGCTTGCATGATGATCGGTCGTTTGATCGGTGGTGCTATCGGAGGTAAGGTATCTTCTAAGGCTATGCTTTCATTCGCTTGTATCCTCAATATCATCTTCGTATTGTGCTTGATGTATATCCCTGA
The DNA here is from genome assembly GCA_017391185.1 of Alistipes sp. Lineage (GTDB taxonomy): Bacteria > Bacteroidota > Bacteroidia > Bacteroidales > Rikenellaceae > Alistipes. The sequence goes on from JAFOZN010000028.1 coordinate 3,110, forward strand.
GACAGTGAGAATGTCTGTTCCTGGTGTTGACGCACAGGTTCCTGTAAGCATGGTATTTATGTTCCTCTGCGGTCTCTGCACATCTGTGATGTTCGGTTCTATCTTCAACCTCGCTGCTGAGGGCTTGGGTAAGTACACTCCAATGGCTTCTGGTATCTTCATGGCACTCATCTGCGGTGGTGGTATCATCCCATTCGTTCAGAACTTCGTAGCAGACCTTACAAACTATATGACAAGCTACTGGGTAATTATCGCCAGCTTGGCTTACATGCTCGCTTACGGTTTGTTCTTCTCTAAGAACGTTAACAAGGATATCCCTACTGAGTAATCATTCGGGGTTATACCTTAATATAAATGGAGCTGTCGTGACCCTCGGGTTGCGACAGTTTTTTTTAATTCAAAATTCAAAATTGAACATAAAACGTCATGCCACAGAGGATGATTTATCATCCGATGAATGGCATCTCTACACTCAATTATAGCGTGGCGAGCTTTCCATCTATTATATCAACACAGATTTTCTTACGCTCTTAAACATTCGTTTCTGCCGAGATCATGGCTAACGCACGCTTTAAATTGCCTCCTTTAGCAAGATTAGCTTCCTACTCATAAAACACCCCTTAGGGGTGTGAATTTTGAATTAAAAAAAGGTGCTAACCTTTTTTGGGGTCAGCACCTTTATATTTTCCTGCTAAGAAGTTGTATTATTGCTTAATCCACGATATAAGCTCCTTGAGCGAAGGCTTCTTGCCGTGCATAAAGATACCTACACGGTAGATCTTGCCCGCCAGCCATGCCATAGCCACAACCGAGATATAGAGCAACACCAACGAGAGGATAATCTCCCACGTTGGGATATCAAACGGTATGCGTGTCATCATCACGATAGGCGATGTGAATGGGATTATCGAACCCCAGAACACCAATCCCGAATTAGGATCGTTCGAGACAGACATCGAGATAATGAGAGCCAAAATTATAGGAATCATAATCGGAGTCTGCAACTGCGAAGAGTCCTGCACCGAATCTACAGCCGAGCCGATGGCGGCAAACATAGCCGAATAGAAGAGGAATCCTCCCACAAGGAAGAGGAGCAACCACACGAACATCATAACCAAAGAGCCTGTATCTGAAGCGAAATTCAGAGCCGACAACATATCGGCATCAATATCTGCCTCGGTGGTGGTCATAGCTCCGCTCTGCACCGCAGAGATAGTCTGAGCCATATCATCGGGCATCAGCGCAGGCATCAGGATAGAGCTTACACCGCAAATCAGCACGCCCCAGATGGCAATCTGAGTAACCGCTACCGAAGCCACACCCAAGATTTTACCCATCATGAGCTGGAATGGCGTAGCACTCGACACCAAGACATCGATGATGCGACTACCCTTCTCCTCGATAACCGAAGTCATAACCATCGAGCCGTACATGATCAGGAACATATACAACATCAAGCCCAAAACCAAGCCCAAGAGGTATGACACCACCGAAGAGGTAGCCTCCTCGGCCTCGCCCTCAACCGAAGAGACATCGTTACGGAAGGTGGTGAGCATGACGTTGACCTCAACATCTTTTAAGATCTGCTCCAAGTCGGCTATATCGTAGCGTTTCAAACGCTCGCTCTCGATTACCGCCTCGATCTGAGAAGAGATATTCTCCTCCAGAGTCATCGAAGAAGATGAGTTAGTATAGAGTTTGGCATTCGAGGGGTTATCCACCACATCCTTGCCGATCCACAACACACCAAAAACACTCTCATCTGTGCGGGCCTGCTCCAACGAGAGATCCGACAGACGGAACTCCAATTCATCGTTACCCTTGAGCTGAGGAGCGATGATCTGGCTCTCATCCACCACCAAAAGAGTCTTACTATCGCCCTTAGCGAAGAGCATCATCAGCGTAGGTGCTGCCATCAAACCCAACATCAGGATGGGGGTGAGGATGGTAGTGATGATAAAGGTCTTTTTGCGTACTCGCTCGTTGAACTCACGAGCGATGATTATACCGATCTTATTCATAGCTATATCTTGTTTAGAGCGTACCCTCTACGGCACGGATAAAAATCTCATTCATTGATGGCTGCACCTCTTGGAAGGAGCGCATATCAAGCTCTGCATTACACTTGGCAATGGCATCTCTTACGGCTACACCATCCTTGAGGCTGATGCGCGCTACGGTATATGGCGTATCCTCCTGCTTGCGGCAATCCAACACCTCGGCCAGAGAGCCGACACTCTGCTTAAGCAACTCCTCCTCGCCCTGATAGGTCACCATAAAGATATTCTCACCAAAGCGGTGGCGAAGCTCGCCCACAGAGCCAGAGAGGATGTTGTGCGACTTATTGATGAGCGTAATATGGTCACAAATCTCCTCCACGCTCGACATATTGTGAGTCGAGAAGATCACCGTAGCACCGTTATCCCTCAGACGCAGAATCTCCTGCTTGAGCAGATTGGCGTTGATAGGATCGAAGCCCGAAAATGGCTCATCGAAGATCAAGAGCTTAGGCTCGTGCAAGACGGTAGAGATAAACTGCACCTTCTGAGCCATACCCTTCGAGAGATCCTCCACTGCGCGATTCCACCAATCCTGCAAATCGAAGCGGATGAACCACTCCCTCAGGCGCACGATGGCCTCCTTACGCGAGAGTCCCTTCAGACGAGCAAAGAAGATCGCCTGCTCGCCCACCTTCATCTTCTTGTAGAGACCACGCTCCTCGGGCAGGTAGCCGATTTTATAGATATCTTCATCTGTGATGGGCTTGCCATCGAAAAGGATGCGTCCCGAATCGGGTATGGTGATACGATTAATCACGCGTATCATGGTACTCTTACCCGCACCGTTAGGACCCAAAAGACCATATACCGAGCCTTTGGGAACCTGGATCGAGACATTATCCAAAGCTGTATGTTCGGAGTAACGCTTGGTCACATTTTCCGCTTGCAGAATGTACATTACGAATTTAGTTTTAGATTAAAAAATAGTTCAAAACACTTCTTCACTATATTAGTCGCACAAAGTGTGGTTAAAGTTACAAAAAAACTCAAAAAATTTTCATTTTTTCTCTTTGTTTTGGCCTTGGGCTGATTTTTTTGGCGGCAACCTATTGTTCAGAATAGAAAATTCACTACCTTTGTCTTTGCAATGGTTCTTCTATAGGGTGGCTTCGCCGCCCTGAAGATTAAAAGGGAAACGGGTGAAAGTCCCGTACAGTTCCCGCTGCTGTAAGCTCCATAGCCCATAAGAGGGCAGGTGCGATAATCAAGCGCACTTGACTCCATACTTAAAGGCTGATATAGGGCAAGGCTCTCTTTTACCACTGGCCTCACTCAGGTCGGGAAGGTGCCTTAGCTCGGAGCAAGTCAGAAGACCTGCCTTGCAACGCATGTGCTATGAGTTCTGCGGCGAACGGAGCTATTGTCACCCGAAGTAAATCTTTTTAAGGTAACAAGCTAAGAGAGGGATAGGATTCCTCTTGGAGTGTTTTTGGCTTTGGCCAATTACGCAGAGCATAAACTCATGCAGATGTTTTAAGGCGGAAGAGGGAGAAGGAAAATTTATGTAAAACCTTAAATAACATTTGTATTATGAGAAATTTTTCAAGACTTTTGGCTTCGGTTGCGATCCTCGCAACCCTAATCTCCTGCTCTAAGGATGAGGATGCAGCGCCTAAGCGCATCACTATCTCATTCGAGGGCGCAGCGTGGAACAAGTATGTGGCTACGGATAGCTACTCCTCTAACTTTGTCACCGAGGATTACATTTGGCAGGACGCTGAGACAAAGCTAACCTCTGCACCTATCTTCGTGGAGTCTTCGTGGGGCGGCCAGAGCTACAAATACTTCGGTGGTGGTTTGACTCTCTCGTCATACAACACATCTTCGCTGGTGGATTATGACATGGACAATCTATATCTTGCCGATCTATATTGCTATAATCCCAAAAATGTAGGCTCGACCAAAGGTGGTGGCAATGGCTCATCGAACAACTTCCTCATCTCGTACGGCAACTACGAGGAGGGCATATCGGATGACATGCGCCCTGAGATATACTTTGCCGATGGCAAGGCTCGCAAGGTGGTGGGTTGCTACGTCTGCGCAACCACATATTTTGTGGAGATTGCTCAGAAGGGTAACTCTTTCTCGCCTGCTCTGGGTGAGAATGATGAGATAAAGATCTACGCTACGGGATATGATGCTTCGGGCGCAGAGCTAAAGACTGTGAGCATGACTTTGGCTAAGAAAGGTGCCATCACCAAGACATGGAGTGCATGGGATCTCTCGGCTTTGGGTGAGGTGGTAAAGATCAAATTCAACATCAAGGGCGGCCCAACAGATGAGTGGGGCATGAAGTCGCCAAAGTATTTCGCCATAGATGACATCACAATCGAGCAGTAGCGATAACAAATGATGGCAAAGGTGTCTGCCTAAGATTTTATTGTATGTGTGTAAGAATCAGGGCTGTTCAACAAACCTATTGAACAGCCCTGATTCTATCTTAGCTCTGAGGGTGAGAGTTATAACCCAATCACCCTTCCTAAGCCCATCTATTCGCATTGGCTATGGGTAAAGCGGCTCCTGCTTCTCATTCATAGGTGTTGGGGCAGGATCAGACGCTCCGATTGTCTTGATGATTAGATCATCGAAGTATGGGGTGCTAATAGCCATACCCTCCTGACCTACGATAAGGCCAGCCATACCCCTTGGATAGAGCGCGCTCTGAGCTCGCAAAACCTCTTTCTCATCGACCAAACCAATGACATTAGTACCCTCGAAACGGAGCGAGAGTTTATGCCACTGCTTAGGATCGAAATCTTTGATTTTGCACTCATCGAGGAGTAACTCGCCGCCGACACTCATATCGTTCATCTTCTTGATGAGAGCCTGCTGCTCGGCATCACCTACCAGCTTACGCTTATCCTTCTTGCCACGAGAGATGACCAACTGACAATTGCCCTTATCATCAATATCCATATAGTAGCACTTAGGCACAATGCCGTAACCCGTACCGACATTCTCGATATGTCCCATCAAACCAGCCTTGTCGCCCTGCTTGAGCCAAACCTTAGCGCTCACCTCATAGTCACCCCAAGCTCTGTCGCCTATGATTGTATAGTGACGCCAATCGGGACCCCACGAGTTGGTGCGTGTAGCTACGACCTGCTGCAAAGCCTTACCCTTGCCATCGGGTGATGGCACGACCTCAAATGCACCACAGATGTCGGCTGTATATAGAGGTAGATAACCACGCTGCTCAGGCTTGGTGTATTGATCGAAATTATCACGATACGGCATTGGGAATGGCTGCGATTCGGGTACATCGAATGTAGCCTTCTGCTGACCACGTGTAGTAGAGAGCGAGTAAACGGTATTTGGCTCAAGCTCAAGCGTAAAGACGCCGCCCTGCAACTTCACATCCTCGCACTGCACAAACTGCTCCTCACGATTACTCTTCCACAGACACAACGCCTTATGTTTCAGGCCGCTGCCGACCTTGACATATATCTGCTGAGGCTCTTTAGCCCCTTTGGTCTGGATGATAACCGAATAGTCTCTGCCAGAACGCAGTGTAACCATATTACCACCCTTAGACAAATCCACACATCCATCGGGCAGATACTCCCAACCTACCTTACAGAACTGACCGTAGTGAGCATATCCCCACAACGCCTCACGCACCTTGAAGTGACCACTCCATGGCTCGTAGGCCAAAATCGTAGGAGGATCTTCTGAATAAGGCTCAAGTGGATAGATTCCTGCTATATCGTACCAATTGATGGTTTTGGCTATGCCGTACTTGACGAAATTGCGATTGAAGCACTCCACAATGCTAATCAGAGCATCGAAACCCTTCTTATATACATGATCCTCTGTATCCCATATACGTTTACCCATACGGAGGGCAGCAGCCTGAGGTTCGGGTTTGAGAGGAGCCTCCTCGTAGAATACGTGGCCACCAATAATGTCGATAGCATCGCGCAACTCTGGATCCTTCTCCATATCGAACACAAAGTCGAGTTTGGAGTCGTACCAATTATCGAAAGCATGGATCTCAAGATCCTCGAAGCCATTGGCATCCAAAGTTTTACGGAATAGTTTAACGAAACGGTAATCCTGTCCCTTCTCGTTGCGACAACCAATAGCCGAGAACTTTAGTCCATAAACATCACGCAAACCCTCCAACCACTTGACATAATAATCGGCAGCGTCCTGAGACCAGAAATTACCATTACCTACCCAATGAGGTGCGCTCCATGCCGTACCGTCAAGCGTAAGATCGGGATTTCGCTTGGCAGCCTCCTTCATGATCCACCATGTATAACCGCGCGAATAGTTCAGATCCTCGCGTGTATGCATATGGCTCGGCATAGATCCCTGAGTAGAGTTACCATCACCCGGAATCTCGACAAACAAAGAGCTAACAGATGCTCCCGTAAATGGCTTATAGACCATATCGAGAATCTGGCTACGCTGTGGCTCTGGATAATCCTTGAGCAACACCGAAGTGGCTCCTCCACCATTCACAAGACCAATACCCTCAAAGAGAACTCCCTCGGCCTTACCATCAAACGAGATAATCTGTGCATTAGGATCAGCCTTGGGGGCGCATCCCACAAACACCGTCACTACCATTATGGCAACGAGGCTAAAAATGGAGTTTACAAACTGTTTCATATTATTTTGTGTTTTAGGTTAAATCTTCTCTACACTCTTAGGAATATACCACGCTTATACATATAGCGCAAGATGATAAACACAATGAGGCAACTACCAAATGTAATCCACGCTGAATAGAAGTCACCCAAGTATGCTCTTAGGCCATACGAAATAGACTCCACGACACCCCTAAAGTTGACCACCTGAGCCACGACATAGGCCACGATGGAATTCATGCCGTAGTATTTGAGCCACTCCAAGCCTTTGGTATGTCCCTTATAATCTACCCAATAGAACATCACAGCCAACGCCAAGAAGCTCCAGCCTCCTGCCCATAGAGTCATACTGCTGCTCCAGATGAGTTTGTTAATAGGCATCTGCGGATCCCACAACTTACCCCAGATGAGTAATCCAATACCTACCGTAGCCAACATCTTCCAAGCCTTGGCACGCTCCACGCGGCGAGTAATCTGGCCAGCGAAAGAGCCGAGCAAGACGGTTACACTGAAGTTGAGCGAACTCCAAATCCATGTATAGTGGTAGTTGGGGTTAAATACCCACTCGCCATTCTCGCCCAAACGTGTACCATCGCGGAAACGTCCCAAAATCAACTCATCAACCTTCTCGGCAAAGTTGCCATCGGGGGTAAAATCACCACAGAAGGTCATCGGAATCCAATATATCACAAGCAGAGCCACGGCCGCCACCACCTGCCACTTGAGCGAGCAGTTAAGCACCAAAAGCGAGGTCACGAGATAGCCCACAGCGATGGTCTGCAAGGTATTGGAATAGAGATATATGCGATTGGGGTCGAGCCCTAAGAAGTTACCCTGCACAACGCCACCCAAGACGTAGAGCAGAATCACACGTTTGGCAATTCTTAGATATGCCTCACGGCGTGGTCGCTCGCCCGTAAGGTATTTATTCATCGCAAAAGGAATAGATGCTCCCGACATAAAGAGGAACAACGGCATGACCATATCCCACAGGCGGAAACTCGCATCCCACGCCTCATGGCTAAGCTGATAGCCCACCCAATCGAGCCACGCCCAATCGGGCAGAGCTCCAGAGAGCTTCCAAAATACGGGCTGGAACATCAAGAGCATAAAGAGGTCAAAGCCTCGGAGCATATCCAGCGACTCCAAACGCCCCGCCTTGAGCTGAGCAACGGAAGATGAACTATTATTTGCCATAATCATAAAGTTTAGGGTGGTTAAATTCTCATTTATGCCTGCTCGCTATCGTATCCCGTAGCTTTGGCACGCCACATCAGAGTGAAGATCAGCATGCCGACAACGGCCATAGCAATCATCATCAAAAATACATAATTCCAGCCCTCGCCAGGATTGACCTTATTCACCCAATCGACCATAGCTCCGATACCCAAGCCCGAAACGAAGGTGCTCAAGTAACCGAAGATACCTGTCACGCCATTTGCCGTAGCGGCAGCCGACTTGGTAGCCTGATTGGCCGCAGCGATACCAATAAGGGCCTGTGGACCATAGATGAAGAAGCCGACCATACCCAACGTAGCGGCCATCACCACCACAGGGCTTGTCGAAGGCAAGAAGTAGAAGCCCGCCATGAAGAGTGCTGCGCCCGCCATACAGAAGACACAGGTGCGGTGAGCCTTGCCCTTGAAGAAGCGGTCGGTAGCCCAACCCGCAACGAGCATACCCACGATACCCATAATCTCCGACACGGCGATAATCCAACCCGCATCTTCGGGAGCCATACCACGAGCCTCTTGCAAGAACTTAGGGCCCCAATCCAACACCGCAAAACGCACCACATAGACAAAGAAGTTGGCAAAAGCCAAGATCCAGATCAGCGGATTGCGGAAGACCTTCTCTCGAAGGAATGCCTTATACTCGGCCGAAGAGGTATTATCCTCAACTTTGGTATGTGTACCCTCCAACTCTGGCAAACCTACCGAGCGTGGAGTATCACGAAGCGAAATAAAGAGACCTATCACACCCGCCAAAGCGCAGAGAGCAGGAATCCAGAAACACCACTGCCATGCTCCTACATGCTCTGCCGCAGCTACGGCTGCTGCCTGAGCTGCATCTGCGCCCTGCTCCAAAAGGGCAGGATTGAGCGTGATGAGATTCTGCTTGATGGCATCAACCACCGCCACATCGCCACTCAGATCGCGGCCCATATTACCCATCACATAGCCGCAAAGGATAGCCAAGATGCTGGCTCCGATGGAGTGTGAGGTGTTCCATACGGACATCTTGGTTGCTAACTCATGTGGCGGAATCCAATGAGTCAACAGACGCGCACAAGGAGGGAAGCCACTACCCTGAAAGATATTATTCAAGACAAGCAGTACGCCAAAGAGGACAATCAGCGCATGAGGTGCAACACCTATCTTAACGCCCAAAATAGTCGGAGCGAAGCCAAAACCCACACTCGCCAAGACACAGAGCAGAAGTCCGAGCGACATGTGATAGCGGCCATTCATGCGGTCGGCAATCAGACCATTGACAAAACGCGAAAGACCATAGAGAAGACCTATGACGGTCATGATAAGTCCGAAGCTGGTATTAGAAATACCATACTCAGTCGCCAAACCGGGGATGGCGAAGGAGAAGTTCTTACGCACGAAGTAGAAGAGTGCATAACCGATCATCGTAGCCGCGATGGTACGATACTGCCAATACTTAAAACTTTTGGCTTGTTCTGGTGTCATAACTATTTTAATTTAGAATTTAATCGAAATTTTATCGCCCGCCTCGGACTTTATCGAGAATTTCTCTGAGCCCAAAGCCTTAACCTTGGCCGCCTTGCCATTGACCGTAATCTGAGCCTTATCCAAGCCCGCGTATTTCACTACACATGGCTCGCCCTGATTGTTCACGATCTCGGCAACGGAGATTTTACCCTTCGCCCATGAGATAGCAACCGAGAAGTCACCGATAGCCTTCAAACCGCTGATGCTACCCTCAGCCCACACCTCAGGTAAGGCTGGCAAAAGGTGGATAGCTCCGCTATGGCTCTGCATAAGCATCTCGGCGATACCTGCCGTAGCACCAAAGTTACCATCAATCTGGAAAGGTGGGTGCTGGTCGTAGAGGTTGTATGAAATTCCTCCGCCACCGTTGTAATTGACACCATCACCACGATAGTGATGCAGAGCAAGCTCCAAAATATCGTGCGCATGGTCGCCATCCAACGCTCGCGCCCAGAGATTTATCTTCCAACCCATAGACCAGCCTGTAGAGGCATCACCACGCAATTTCAAAGTATTCACCATACCCTCGAAAAGCTCCGAACCTTGCTCCAACTGGCTGAAAGGGTAGAGACACATGGCGTGCGAAATATGGCGGTGGCCATTCTGACCTGCCTTATATGGACTATACTTCCACTCGCGCAAGATCTTATCACCCTTCTTGATGCCGTTGACATTCTCGCCCCATGCGCCATCGTAGGTCTCGATTCTCAGGCCACGATCCAACTTAGCAAAACGCTCACGGATGAGCTTATACTCCTTAGGATCAATACCGCTACGCTTTACGCCCAACACATCTACCGCCTTGAGCGTATTGTCGAAGAGCTCCCACACCAACTGCTGAGCGTGAGGCATAGCATCCTCAACAGGGCCATGCTCTGGCGAAAACTCCTTAGGGCAGACATACAAACCATCGGTCTTATCCACCACCAGACGATCCAACCAGAACTGAGTGGCGCTGAGCATCGAAGGGAAAGCTCGCGCGAGGAACTCCTCATCGAGAGTGTAGAGGTAGTGCTGCCACAGATGGGTACAATACCACGCATTGGCGATTACATATTCGTGCATAAAACCGCCCACACCGCCGAAGATATTATTCTCGGTATAGCAAGTCCAGCCACGCTCCTGACCAGAATCCTTGGCGTAGCGTTTCCAAGCCTTGTGGGGAGAGTCGGGCGAAGCCATGTTGATGATATAGTTCAGGAATGGCAGGTGCAACTCGCTGAGCGAGGTGATCTCGGTAGGCCAATAGTTCATCTGCACGTTGATGTTGGCGTGGATGTCGCAATTCCATGCGGGCTTTTTGCTGTTGTTCCATATACCCTGCAGATTGTTTGGCAAATCGACTCCTCGGCTCGATGAGATAACAAGGTAACGGCCATAGGCATAGTATAGCTCCTCGAGCATCAACACCTCAGGCTCTTTGCCTGTCTTGCGGCTGAAATCGTTGCGAACAAGCTCATCGGTAGGCATTGTATTCTGAGATGAGAGCGAGAAGATCGAACGATCGAAGAGCGACTTATAATCTGCCACATGATCCTTATAGATAGCATCCCATCCCTTCTTGGCAGCCTTATCTGCGCGCTCCTTCATCTGCTCAGGGAGAGTGGCAGTACCAGAAGTGAACGTCTCGACAGAGGCATCGAAATCGGTGCCACCTGCCAAAATCACCAAACACTCATCGGCACCCTTGAGAGTAATGCCATTAGCATCGGCAGAGAGCTCTCCGCCTTGTGGGACAACCTTCAGACGCGCATTGTATGAGATGGTCTGCAACTTACCGCCAAACCATGCCTCACCGCCTGAGTATGTAGTCTTACCCTGATCTCCAGCAACGCTCGAAATCATAGTAAAACGCAAGTTCAAAGCTCCACCTCGACTGGCCTTATAGCGAGCTACGATGACCTTGTCGGGGTAAGATGATATATACTCACGCGAGAAGTTCACCCCTCCATCTGCCGAAGCGTATGCCACACGCGCGGTGGCTGACGAGAGATCCAACTCACGATGATAATCCCTCACAGGGCGTGAGCCATCCATCGAAAAGGCCTCGCTCAAATCCTCAACATATACCGAGCCGAAGCACTCGTAATGACCATAATCGTCATAACCAGCATTATCGCGGCTTGTACCACTCCAAAGTGTCTTCTCGTTGAAGAGAATCTCATCACGCTTCACACCGCCAAAAATAGAGGCTCCCAGCTGACCATTACCCAGCGGCAAAGAATACTCCTCCCACTGTTTCACACCATCATGTGCCGTAGCAGGCAGAGTGTACCATAGGGTATGTTTGGCTTTGGGACGATAGTTTTTATCGGGACTTATGGCGTACTCCCCCGATGAAGTATGCTGAGCCAAAGCAGGCACTACAAAAACAAGAGCAGCAAAAGCTCCAAGCAATAGATTTCTGGTTCGCTTAAACATTTTTTTAGGTATTTAGCAGTTTGATATTTATCGTTTATACTCTCTCGCACCCTCTCGGAGCGATAAATTTGTGTAAATATACAAAAAAAGCTCTAAACTGCCATATTTAATAGAGCCTTTAGAGTCAAAATTTAGGGGTGAAGCATTACACTCCACCCCTAAGACTATCTTTTCCGTACTCTTTAGACGAGATACTGAGAATAATTACTTTCTTGAAACTGCGTTCAAAGCCTCGTTAGCCTGCTTGATTAGCTCCATCCATGGCTGCTTGTGGTCGAGGAAGTCTGTTGTACGGATCTTCTCCAAAACAGCCTCTACCTCCTTGGTATCAACTCCCGCAGCACGCAAACGGCGCACCTTCTCGGCTGACTCGATACCATCGATCAAACGCTCGAAACGCATAGACGATACACACTTAGGATATACGAAATATGTATCACCCGATGGCCAAGAGCCGAAACGTGAATCCATCTTTGGATCCTCTGGCCATGAGTTGTAAGCCCAACGCAACATACCGTCATAATCGAATGTTACGTTCAACCAACCCAACATCTCTGACTCATAAGGCTGTGACCAAGTGAAGGTATTTGGATAGTGAGGACCACAACATACATAGAATGTAGTATTCTGTCCCTTAGCACGGCGCATCAAGATATCCTCATGATCTACCATCTGACGGCGGATAGCAGCGCATACATCCTCCATCATAGTATATTTCTTATAAGAGTTGTGGTTATCTGCCAACGCGAAGCCCATCTCTGGTGCGCACTCCTGCAAAACCTTAACCGCTGCATCCATCTGCTCTGGTGAACGCTCATCCATAGCGATGTTTGTGAACTCCAACCAACCCTTCTCCTTGAGGTGCTTCTTGAAGTCGATAAGGAATGGCTTCCAGATCTTTGGGAAGATAGGAGTATTAGGCTCAGCCTTAACGGTCACCATCTCACCCTTAGCCTCGTCCATATAGTGAAGCTCGCAGTTCCATGGCACCATAGAGTAGCAGTTAATCATCTTGTTGATGCCGATCGAGAGCATCATCTCTACCCAACGGTCGAAGATCTTATAGTCGTAAGTCCAAGTACCATCCTTCTTCAAAGTCCACTTGATCATATCCTCATAAGCATCGTAGCACTGGTGGTTCCATGGATCCTTATTGAGGTTAGTAGTGATAACCTTCTGACCTGCATCTGCCAACATCTGCATCTGACGCTTAGCCTCAGCAAAGTGCTCATCGCTCCAGAGCTTCAAACCGTTGATACGTGCAACGGCTGTTGGGTGCTGCCACAAATCGAGGTGGTATGACCACTCCTTAGCCGCTGGCAAGAGGTGCTTAACAACCTCTACCTCCAAAGGAAGCTTCACCTTACCCCAACCTGCGTGGCTGATTGTAAGAGTAGAAGTATATACGCCTGGCTGCGCATCCTCTGGGATATCAAGAGTCACCCATACAGGACGTGTAGTCTTAGCAGCGATATCGAAACGCTCGATAGGATCCAACATATCGGCCATCAAGACTGCCTTCTCCTTGGTAGGGAGGAACTGATCGGCCATAGTGTAGCGCACGAAGAATGACTTAGCGATAGCGGCTGGCAAAACAGCATCCTTAGACTTGAAGTCTGCAAACTCACACTCAACGCCATTCAAGCCCTCTGGAGTCCAAACCAAAGCCTGAGCCTGGCCCTTCTCACCTCGCCAAAGGGTAATCTTCATAGTCTCTACGCCTGCTGGCTGAGGTACCAAGCTGCGAGAGTAACGGCAATCGGCATCGCCCCACGCTACGTTCATATTCTTCTCTACGGCTGCCCATGCTGCCTCATCCTCGGCTGTGAGTGCGATAGGATCATCAGCCTCGGTGTAGGTCTCTACAGGAACATACTCTGCACAAGCAACAGAAGCTGCTGCTACGAGCAAAAACAAAAATTTCTGTACTGATTTCATAAGTTTTAGATTATTTAGTTATTGAATATTTTGATTTTCTTGTATATATAATCACACACTTTATACAAAAGTAGTCAAAAATTCCATATTGCAAGCCTAATAGTGAGCTTTTTTTAATCATATAGACAAAAATTTCTATTCCGCAGCCACTCTTAGAAAAAGATTGCGCCCACCAATTTGGTGAGCGCAACACAAACTAACAATCACAAAATCTCAAAACCTTATTGCTTGATTAGTTTTACCTCAGGAGCATCGAAGAGAGCCTTGACATTGGCAAACTCTGCCATATAATACTCTCCACCGATAGAAGTGTACAACTCCACAGGATCATCACCCGCCCAATCGAAATCATACTCCTTACGCAAGCGTAGCTCATACTTACCCGCCGCAGTCACAGTGATCGAACCGATACGACTGCCATCGGCCTTACGAGCAAACGAGACAAACTGATTAGCCGCCACAGCACTCTGTGATGAAGCATCTACGCCATAGGTGATATTACCCGAAATAGGGGTATTAGTCACGTTGAAAGTCTTAGAGTGGTAAACCACATGCTCCTCATTAGAGCTGATTGTAATCTTACCAGAACTTACAGCCTCCTTGGTCTTAAACTTAAGCACCTTGCGCTCCTTAGCAACCTTCTCGCCACCCAAAGCTGCGGTGGTGAAGAATCCTGCCTCAGTAGCACGATCACCATCGACACGATATACATAACGGCCATCGCTCAACTTCTCCAACTTAGGCTTGTTGTTGCTCACCATGGTTATATTACCACCAGCATCCACCTGCTTATCATAGATGGCAACCTGAGCACTCAACAACTCAGCGTGTGCCGCCTCGTCCAACTCCAACATCTCGGCATCGATATAGATCTCAAAGCCCGAACCGAAAGGATCTACGCTCGAACCATCAATAGCCTTGAAGCTTGTCACATCGAAAGCAATCTCGACATTCTGATTAGGAACATATGTAAACTCAATATCATCTACAGGCTCGGCTGGAGTATCAATGATGCTTGAACCATTGACAGCATCCACACCCAGACCATTGACACGCGCCGCAAAACGATATGGGCTATAGTTGGCCAACTCAAATACCTTAGAGCGGAACATCTGACCATTGTATGGCACAGAAGAGTTCTTGATAGAGTTAGAGCCTGCACCCTTTACATTACTTGCGATACGCACAGGCTCGGCACTCTTGGCCTTGCTGGTCATCATGTGCAGAGTGAACTTTCCATCGTTATCATCTGCATTGAGATAGAAACCATATACTCTACCACCTGTGCTCCACTTAGATTTATCGAATGGAACGAAAGTTGTCTCGAAAGCATGATCTGTGTGAGTCAAGTAGTGATCCAGATTAGACGAGTAGAGCAAGAACTCATCATCAGAATCCACAGCTACAGCAGAGGCTGGAGTAGTTGCTTCGTTGACAATCTCAAGATCGAAGTGCACAGGAGCAAAACGCTTCTGAGGAACCAACATATAAGAGATAGTCTCTGCGGCTACGCTACTACCCGGTGCTACGTATGAGTAACGTGGCATAGAAGGGATAGTGATGGCCTTATTCAACTCCGAGAAGGTCACAATCTTGGTCATACGCTCGAAATGAGCCGCCTCCAAAGTCACATACTCTCTGTCACCCGACTCGGCGTGGAGGATATTCTCGAAATATACACGCTGCACACCTGGCTTGGTCACAGTAAAGACATATTTATAGCCAAAATCTGAGGTATCGGGATTACCATCACCATCTACATCCACCGAGAACGACTCGCCGTAGCCCTCCTCGCCCTTACGCACGATAGGCAACACCTGACCTGCGGCAGAACGGATATCCATCTTATTGGCCGAAATCAACACATCCATAGGGAAAAGCTCCTCCGGGCAAGTCTCAGGGATGGTAAATACCACCTCGATATTCTCGCGAGCATTGATATTAGAAAGCGAGCCATATACCTCGGTACTTACCCACGCTGGAGTGAAGGATTGTCTTCTCACGGTCAACACCGTAATCTTACGCTGCAAGCGACCATACTTGACCAAAAGTGTACCGCGCAAGATGTTCTTATCCTGAGGCATCTGATTCAACGTCAGGTCGATAGTACCCACAGCCGACTTACCACCAGAGGCGATAGCGAAGTTCATCGCAGTAGAGTTATTTGTCGAAGGCAGAAGACGATCGTCATATGTAGCCGAAACGTCCTGATTATTCTCAACCCATGACACAGACACATCATTCATATCTATATTCTCGCTACCCAAAGACTCCACATTGAAGGTCAGAGTGAGCGAAGGCAGAAGTGCCACCTTGTCGGCATCGAGTACAACATCTGTCTCCTTGACAGAGAGCTTAAACGAAGCATCCTGCACAGACTTCACCTCATCCGAGATAGAGAGCCAGATATTGTTTGTCGCAGGGGCATTCAGAGCCTCGGCAAATGTGGCTGCGCCATACTTGAGGTTACCCACTACGTTGATCTCATAGTGGTGGTTACGGCGTACCAAAACCTGCTCACCTTCGGCATCGGTCAAAGTGACGTGGTAGTACATCTCGGCCTGAGCCACACCGCCCACAACATTCTTACCGCGGATGATAACCGTCACAGGATCGGCACTTGAATTTTCGGTCTCAAAGATGAAGGTCTCCACCGCTGTATCTACATCAGCAATATCGCTCAACTTGTCCTTACGCTCTGGCAAAGTCACATTCTTCTCGACAACCCACGATGAGCGCGAACCCGAACCATTGGCTACACCATACTCAGGGGTATAGTCTGAACTTTGATAGGTAGGGAATCCATATGTAGGATGGAACGGAGCCACTGTACCGAAGGCTTGTGTATTACATACGGTAAAGCCTGTGACGATGAAGTTACTACCCTCCCACTGCTTCTCCAAAGATGAATCTGCACCTCGAGAGACAACAGTCACACGCGCCTGATTGCGAAGCATGACGATAGGCTTACCCTGACCACCCATTGCCGCAGGAGTGGTCTGAGTAGCAATCCAATTCTTGATCTGATCGCCACTCTGATATGCTGCAGGGATCTCCACTCTGGCCCAATAGATCATCATACCAGAGCTACCCTCCAATACCGAAGCAATCTGATCCTCACTCTTACCCACCTGAGCATTCTCATCGAAGCGACCAACATTCTGGTTGGCCAAGAAGTGGATGATACGTGTATTGTTAGGGATCTTGGCATCGAAAGTACCAGCAATCTGACCTGTAACGCTCGCAGGCACACTTGCCGACTCAACCGAGATCAACAAACCCTCACCATTGAAGCAGAAGAGGCTCATATTCTGGATACCTCGACCATCGGGATCTACGGCGCGAGTATCAACCTTGATCTCATCGGGGATTACTGCACCGAAACGAATAGAGATCATATCTCCCTGAGTCTCTGGCGCAATAGGCTGCTCGGCCAAAGGATCCTCCTGATGGCACGCCACCACCGCAAGAGCCATGGCACAAGCAAACATTATCTTAAGTAATCTCTTCATATCTTTTTTTTCTCTTTTATTCAGTTAATATACTCGCCTTATAATTAATTCCCATACGCATCACGCACACAACGTACTGCTGTATTTCCCGGATTTGAAACTCGATTCACAACACCGTTTGCTGCAAAGTATGCATCGGCATTCATCACCTCATCGATTGCCTTGGCATCGCTGTTAGCAGTACCGCTACCCTGCAACTGGAGGATAATCATGATCTCAGCCTCGGTAGGCAGACGCCAATTGTCATACTCCTTGCCATCGGCAGATACCTCTACGTAGTTTTTACAATGATCCTTGGCAAGAGCAAACTTAGCATTGTTGTTATAACCAGCGAAGGTCATTACCTCGAAATATCCCAACTGCGAAGCGATCATAAACGATGGAGATACCAATCGGGCATTTGAATCAGATCCTTCGGTGTAACCATTCTCCACATCATCGGTATCGGTACCATCCTCCATCACAAATTTAGGACGTCCGATGGTGTAATCAGGAGATGTAGCTGTCACACGCACATGATACATACGAGCATTACGCAAAGTGCTACTTGCAGAGATATAACTTGTAGGCTTTGTAGTATCGCCACTCGTCCAACGATAGTATTTCACATCGTAGGTCTGCAAAGCATCGTCATAGCTACCTGGACCATTTACGCTACCATTGACCTTAGAGCCCCAGAAGCCGTTGATACTACTGCCTCCGCCACCCCAGAAGCCTCCGCCACCGCCTGAGTAATTGGTGTAGTAATTAAGCGTGAGCTTGTCGGTACTACTGTTATAATTGTTCAACGCTACACTCACCACGCTACCATTGCGCTCAACGTATGTGGTAGGTCTGGTCTGTCCCGAACCGATAAAGTCATCACGATATGAGTACCAACCCACCTCGTTGGTGATATAGATCACAGGATACTGCTCGACACGGAAATCGGCCTTGAGTCCATCCTCATTCTCCACCTCAAACTCCAGATAACGGATCGTATTGTTGTGATCCTCATTAGGAGTACGAATAGTAATCTTGCCATTCAAAACATTGGCCTCTGCCGAAGCTGAGATACGGCTCAAGAGAGAGCTTGAAAGAGTCTTGATCTGGTTATACTTGTTCTTATAGTATGCAGCGTTATTATCATCGAAGTTTGATGAGAACTCACCATGCGAAGTATCAATATCCCTCAATGTGATGCTCCTAATCGGAGACGATGACGAGAATGTGAGCTGAGAAGAGTCCATATCTGCGTTGTAGATCTGCACCAGATTGGTATTCAAAGTCAGATACTTAGGATCGTTACCTGTCTCACCCACGCTGATCTCAACCTCCTGCCATGGCAAAGTCTCGAAGTAAACATCATCAAGCTCGACAACCGAAGTGCGGTCATCAGCACCTGCTGTATCGATAGTAACAGTGACAGCATAGCACTTGTTGCGCTCAAACTTCTTATCCTTGCTCAGAGGAATCATATACCAGCTATTGAAAACCGAAGTCTCCTTGCCATTGGCTGCATTGCCATCCTTATCCCACTTCATAGGGATATTTACGATAGCGCAAGTCTCATCCAAAGCAGTAGCCGCACTCCAATTATGAGCATAGGCATAACCCACAAGACGAATCTCGTGCTTAGGCTGCTCGGCAGTATGACCTGCGGCCTGAGTCCATACGAAAGTACGCTCGTTAGGACCTAAATCGACAGTAGTAACCAAATCCTTGGTCTGGAAAGAGAGCGTATTCTTTGGCAAGACGTAGCTCTTGGTAGGTAGCATATTGAAGTAATAGAGTGCATTACCCACATTTTCACCCTCCGATAGCTGACGGTGAAACTCTACATGCTCACCCTGCTTGATAGTCACCACAATCTTCGATGTGGCGCGCTCAAGAGTAGCCGAGAGCGAAAGATTCTCGCTATTGCCTGCCGAAGAGTTGATCACCTGACCCGAAGTATTACCTGCGATAGCCTGCATCAAGAATGCCGCAGGGCGATCACCACTACCCAGCTGTGTACCTGTCACGTGGAGCATAACATCGCTCTGGATCCAAGACTCAAGCTCCTCAAGAGTAGCCTTAGCCGCAGCATCACTCTCGCTCAAAGAGGCGTTGGCAACCATATAGATGGTATATTTAGCATCGGCAATGAATTTAGCATCGCTACGCTTAACTCTCAAAGAGATAGTGCCCGCGCCATCCTCCGCAGAGGCGTTGTTGCCTGAGGTGTTGCGCTCGTAGTGTACGATCTGACCAGCATCTGCGCCCTCGCTCTTGACAACAAAGACATCGATATGAGTCACCTTGCGCTCCAACGAATTGTCGGCAGAACGAACCAGCTCCATAGGTGAGGGTGAGGTCGAAATCTTGATCATGCCATCACCCATATTGATGCTCTCAAGCTCATCGGTATGGCTACAAGCCCCCATCGCCAAAGCCACGCAACATAGAAGAGTATAGTATATAAACCTTTTCATGGTTTTCAAGTTGTAAGGTTATTAGTTTTGCAAAATTTCAATATAGGTGTGGTGAGAGCCACTATTAGGCCAATAGGTAGTTGTACTACCCGCACCAGCGTTGATAAGCAAGAGCTTGGTATCGGCATGCCAAAGTGAGCTATGCGAGATAGCGAGCTTGAATTTCTTACCATTACGGTCAGGATTCAAAGCTATGACACGAACCTCATAAAACTTATCCTTGTTGGTCTCGGTCACCTCGACAAACTTATCGTTATTCACGCCTGTGAGATCCTCACTGCCCAGACCAATAGGTGTTGACTCGGCATTGGTAACCTCATAAACCTCCACCTTATAATCGCTCGCCGCAGCATCATAGATCGTAGGCTTCCACTCAGCTCCGACAGGGCCTCTCATACGGAAATAACCCTTGAAAGGAGTACCCGCATCGATGTTGGCGTTGTAGGTAAGTGTTGGAGCAGAGCTTGCCACAGCATCAACATTAGGCGCAGCCAAAAGGTTGGTGTTGTTAGCTGGGGTAAAGTGCATATCATCCCACTCTACATCCACCCAGTCGGCAACTGTATAGCTGATCTCCATACCGCCCTCGCCATTGATCAAAGCGCGCACCTGATAGTCGTGGTTACGAGCAACAGCTGGCAGAGCAACATAACGTGTCTGTGGAGAGCCCGAACCGATCTGATAGGTGATCTGATAGTAGTATCCGCCATCGGCAGCATCCGCAGGAGCCGTTGTGGCGTTGTTTGAATATGTCGCAACGTCCAAAGTCTCGGCGATGGTACAACCTGCAACACGTGTATAAGCCGTAGGATCGTCACTCGCAGCCGCAAGAGTCTTATTCACCGCCACGCCATCGGCTGGCAACGCAAACGAGTGTGACTTCTGAGCATCGGTAGTGGCTACATTAGGCACATTATCGCCAAACCATGATGGAGCTACGCCCTGAGTCTCAAGCTGAGGCTTAGAAAGCTGTGAGAGAAGCAGACCATCGGTAGGCATCTTCTGGTTGTGGAGCGAGAGCGAAGTGACCTTCAAATCAAACTCCGAAGTACGAGCAACCATAAACTGAGTCTTGGCCACAGCACGGAAAACCGACATATTGGCAACCTTATGGCCACTCGAAGAGTGGATATCCTCCTTATCGACAGAGACAGTAGTCCAATGTGACACAGGCATCAAGGCTGGATCACCCGGAGTATCCTCCTCTACCGAACTAAGGATTGGATTCGCACCCGCAGCATTGGCAAAACGAGCATTGATAAGCTCGGTATATGTGGTCTGACCATCGAGCGTGAGAGGATCTCCATTATAGGTCACATCACCAAACTTCGAAGGGTTGACCACCGCTATGAGGATATAATCTGCACCCTGATCGCCACACATCGGAAGCTCCAAGTGTACCGATACCGAGGTATATACCGCACCACTATATGTGGCTCTGCGCCATCCCGCTGCCTTATTCTCCACGGTGGTAGAGGTAGGCTTCTCGAAAGCCCAAACCATAACCTCCTCGATCTGGTCACCCTGCTGATCAGATG
This sequence comes from Alistipes sp., assembly GCA_017391185.1. GTDB lineage: Bacteria > Bacteroidota > Bacteroidia > Bacteroidales > Rikenellaceae > Alistipes. Next base: position 24,368 of record JAFOZN010000028.1, read on the forward strand.
TAGCACCGCTACGAGTCAGATTCACATCCATAGAGACTTTGGTGAGCGAATAACTCTCCTCCTTGATGCAACCCGTAAGCGACAAGATCGCCAGTGTAGCCATCGACAGGAATATGTAACTTAGTCTTTTCATTGTCTCTTATTCTTTATAGTCGGGCGCAACGTCAACAATCAACCAATCGGGGATAGTCACCTCCACGCCAAAATTCTTAAACTGCACAATAATAGGAATCAACACCTCTTGCTTCGACACATCAATCTGAGGGTACTGAGCCAAGAAATCTGCCAATGACAAAGTGTGCAACACCTCGCCTGTAGATTTAGCTACCAACTCAAACTCCACGTCCGCATCCTTTGTGTGACGCATGATGTTGAACTTACCCTCGTGGTCGCCACTCTCGGTGACAGACAAGAGAGGGGTATATGTCATCTTCTCTCCGTGAGCACGATTATTAAAATCGGTCTCAGGCAAGAGATTCTTTACTCTCAAATCCAAAAGTCCGTTGCCTACTCCGCCATCCTCCAAGTAGTCCTCTACGGTATAAGATACCTTGAGGTGAGATGAACGGAAAGCCACATCGTCTTTGTACCAATACTCCGCAGGAATAACAATCTCCTTGCGGCCAAGATAGAGTGGGTCGTTACCCTCTACCGCGCCACCAGTCTTGACATTGGGGTGGTAGAACTCCATCTGAGTAAAATCTTGTGATGAGGTCGAAGAAACCTCAGTCTTATCGAAGCTGTTACCTACACCGACAACGGTATATTTGCCGGGCTGGAGATTGAGCTTCGTGCCCTGAAATGCTTTCAGTTCGTTCTGCTCGATTTGCTTGGTCAAGACCAAACGCTGATCCTGATCGAAAACATACAGGCTCACTCGTGTGATATGGTCAGGAAATATATCCTGAGTCACATCGCCCGTATAGCTGAAGGTGAGTGTACACCTCTCACAATCTGTATAATCCTCCTTGATGCAACCCGCGAGCAGAACGAACGGAGCGAGTAATAACAAGTATAGAAGTCGTTTCATAATTTTAATTGTTTTGGGGGCGCACTGCGCCTGTGTTATGCGGCAACTTTAGGCTGCCATGAGAGCTAAAAACTCTCAGAAGTAAAATTTGGTTTTATGAAAAAAATCGGAGCCGAGCCCAAAGCCCAAGC
>JAFOZN010000272.1 GCA_017391185.1 Alistipes sp.
AAACACGTAAAAAAGGTGCTAACCGCAATGGTTAGCACCTTTTTTAGCTATATAACAAGAGAGATTTAAGGTGAAGTGTAGTACCAATATCACCCCTCGCTAAACAACTACTCTTATTTCTTAGATTTCACATACTCATCAATAGCCTTGGCAGCACGGCGACCAGCACCCATAGCCAAAATCACGGTAGCTGCACCCGTAACGGCATCACCACCCGCAAATACACCTTCACGTGTAGTTGCACCCGATTCATCGGCAACGATACATCCTCGGCGTGTAGTCTCCAAACCCGCAGTAGTCTGCTTCAAAAGTGGGTTAGGAGAAGTACCCAATGCCATAATCACAACATCGCACTCGACATCGAAATCAGAGCCTTGCTTCACAACTGGTGAACGGCGACCACTCTCATCAGGCTCGCCAAGTTCCATCTCCACACAGCTCAAGCCACGTACCCAACCTTTATCATCACCCAAAACACGAGTAGGATTGGTCAACATGCGGAACTCGATGCCCTCCTCTTTGGCATGATGCACCTCCTCCTGTCGAGCGGGCAACTCAGCTTCGCTACGGCGATAGATGATGGTAGCCTCGGCACCCAAACGCTTGGCAGTACGTACAGCATCCATAGCTACGTTTCCACCGCCTACAACTGCAACTCGCTTACCCACATAGATTGGAGTATCGTACTCCTCATCGTAGGCACGCATAAGGTTGGCACGTGTAAGGAACTCATTAGCCGAAACCACACCATTGAAGTTCTCGCCCTCAATACCCATAAAACGAGGCAGACCAGCACCCGAACCGATAAAGACAGCATCGAAGCCCTCCTCACCCATCAAAGTATCGATAGTGATTGTACGTCCTACAACAACATCGGTCTCAAACTTCACGCCCAAAGCCTTCAACGACTCTATCTCGCGAGCCACGATCTTCTCCTTAGGCAAACGGAACTCTGGAATACCATATACCAGCACTCCTCCCAACTTATGCAGAGCCTCGAATACAGTCACATCGTAACCCCACTTAGCCAAGTCGCTGGCACATGCCAAACCCGAAGGTCCACTACCGATAACAGCCACCTTGTGACCATTTGCTGGAGCCACCTCTGCACTCTTGGCACCATTCTCAAGACTCCAATCACCCACAAAACGCTCCAACTTACCGATAGCAACGGCTTCACCCTTGATACCCAAAATACAAGAGCCCTCGCACTGAGTCTCCTGAGGACACACTCTTCCGCAGATACTTGGCAGAGAACTATCCTCTGCTATAATAGAAGAAGCCTTCTTGAAATCTCCGCTAACAATCTCCTGAATAAAGGCTGGGATATTGATACCCACAGGACACGCCTCAACGCATCGTGGTTTCTTACAATTCAAACATCGTGAGGCCTCCAACTGAGCCTCCTCTACATTATAACCATAGCACACCTCTTCGAAATTGGTGGCACGCACCTTGGCATCCTGCTCACGTACGCTTACACGAGGAATTTTATTTGCCATAGTATCCTAAATTAAAAACAGTTACACTTATGTTCATGCTTATGGCTTGCATCTGACTCCTGACAACGATACATAGCCTGACGGCGCATAGCCTCATCGAAATCTACCTGATGACCATCAAACTCTGGTCCATCTACACAGGTAAACAGAGTCTTGCCACCAACACTTACTCGGCAAGCTCCACACATTCCCGTACCATCAACCATCAAGGCATTGAGCGACACGGTAGTCTGCAAGTCATACTCTTTGGTGGTCAAGGTCACAAACTTCATCATGATCATTGGACCAATAGCCACACACTCATCATAACGCTTACCCTCTACATCGTAAAGCTCCTTAATCTTGGCCGTTACCATACCCTTGAAGCCCTTAGAGCCATCATCTGTAGCAATATAGAGATTCTCTGCCACACGCTCCATCTCCTCGGTATAGATCAACATCGAAGCAGTCTTAGCTCCGATGATAACATCTACCTTCACACCATGCTCATGCAACCACTTGACCTGAGGATAGACAGGCGCAGTACCTACACCTCCCGCAACGAAGAGGTAGTGACGCTTCTGAAGCTCCTCCAACGGCATATGTACAAACTCTGATGGATTACCCAACGGACCTGCAAAATCGGCAATATAATCACCTTCACTTAGAGCGCACAACTTACGTGTAGAGACTCCGATAGTCTGAATTACGATAGTAACACTACCCT
>JAFOZN010000273.1 GCA_017391185.1 Alistipes sp.
AGCGTCAATCTCAGGGAATACAAAGGCCTCGTCCTCAGCCAATGCCAATACACGCTTACCCTCAGCATCATTTAGGAACTCTCCCTTCTCATTCAATAGCTTCAACGCATTCCACTGCTTAGGGTTGTGCGAAGCGGTGATGATAATACCACCGTCAGCCTTATGAGTAATAACAGCCATCTCAGTACCAGGTGTGGTACAAAGGCCGACATTAATAACGTCCGCACCGCAACCCAAGAGTGTACCCTCGATGATGTCATTAACCATAGTGCCAGAGATGCGAGCGTCACGACCAAGTACGATTGTAAGGCGCTTGCCCTGATGCTTCTCGCTCATAAAACGAACATAGGCAGTTGTGAACTTCACAATGTCGATAGGGGTAAGATTATCACCCTGCGCTCCTCCGATTGTTCCGCGAATACCGGAAATAGATTTAATTAGAGTCATTTTGATATGTTTTTAAGATTATACTCTATATTTAAAAAATGGTAATTTTATTTTGTAATTCGATGTAAATATATTACTTTTATGCCATATAAAAAAGTTAATTTAGAAAAATTTGCGACATGCAGAACAGAATTATCCCATCTTCCGAGTTGATTATCAATGATGATGGCTCAATATTTCATCTACATTTGAAGCCAGAGCAGTTGGCTGATACGGTAATCTTGGTGGGAGATCCTGCGCGCGTCAAGATGATTTCTAAATATTTCGACAGCGTAGAGTGCGAGGTTTCAAATAGAGAATTTAACACCGTTACGGGTACATACAACGGCACTCGTATGAGTGTTCTTTCGACAGGTATTGGCATTGGAAATATAGATATCTGCGTAACGGAGCTTGACGCATTGGCAAATATAGATTTCGCCACTCGTCAAGTCAAGGCTGAGCATCGCCGTCTGACACTCGTTAGATTAGGTACTTCGGGTGCTTTGCAGGCGGATATTAAGGTCGGAGATATTATCTTTGCTAAGACCTCTCTTGGTTTTGATGGTCTGTTGAGCTACTATGCTGGTCGAGATTCGGTATGCGATTTAGGGTTGGAGCAGGCTTTTGTGGATCACACCTCATGGAGTGAGCCTATGCCTCGTCCATACTTTGTGGATGCCGATAGAGAGATTTGGGAGCATTTCCAAGATTCTGTTACTGAAGGTATCACCATCGCAGCTCCAGGGTTCTATGCTCCTCAAGGCAGATGGGTGCGCTTGCAACCTGCGGTGCCTGACCTAAATGAGAAGATCGAATCATTCCGTTATGGTGAGCGCAGAATTACCAATTATGAGATGGAGGGCTCTGCCTTGGCAGGTTTGTCAGCTCTGATGGGGCACCGCGCAGCGACTATTTGTACAATCATTGCCCAGCGTATTGCTCTGGATGCTTGTACAGATTATAAGCCTTTCGTAGATCGTATGATTCGTATGGCTCTCGATAAGCTTTCGACATTGAAATAGGATTTTAATTGAAATAATAACAAAAATATAGAAACACAATGAAATTTACAGTATCAAGTTCAGCTCTTTTGTCGCTCTTGGCGACCACAGGTAAGGTTATCAGCAATAAAAGTTCTCTTCCTATCCTTGAGTATTTCCTCATGGAGCTTAAGGATGGTAAGTTGACAGTTACAACTTCTGATTTGGAGACTACTCTGATCGGATCAATCACCGTTGATAACATCGAGCAGGAGGGTGTAATCGCAGCCCCAGGTAAGTTGATGCTCGACTCGTTGAAGGAGTTCCCAGAGATGCCACTTTCAATCGAGGTAAACGATACTACATGGGAGATTAAGATCACTTGGAATAGTGGCCACCTCTCTATCCCTGGCGCAAGCGCAGTAAGCTATCCATCGGTGCAGACTCTCGGCGCAGAGTGCAAGACTATCACGTTGGATGTCGATTTGTTGGTAGGCGGTATCAGCAAGACTATCTTCGCTACGGCCGATGACGAGATGCGTCCTGTGATGAATGGTGTATATTTCGATTTCAAGGAGGATTCTCTTACATTTGTTGCTACCGATGCTCACAAGTTGGTAAAGTATGCGACTGATTCTGCAAACAACTTCGCAGCGTCATTCATCTTGCCTAAGAAGCCAGCAAACTTGCTGAGAAACCTTTTGGCTAAGGAGGATGAGCCAGTAGAGGTATCGTTCGATGCTAAGAATGTGACATTCTCACTCAAGTCATTCAAGCTCGTTTGTCGTTTGATCGAGGGTAACTATCCAAACTACAATGCCGTAATCCCTACTGCAAATCCAAATAAGGTTTTGATCGATAGAGTGGAGTTTGTAAACGGCATCAAGCGTGTAGCTGTTTGTTCAAATCCATCGACTAACCTTATCCGCATGGATATTGCTCAGAATAAGGTTAATCTTACTGCGCAGGATATCGACTTCTCGGTTTCAGCCAACGAGACTATCTCATGCAGCTATGAGGGTCAGCCCGTGACTATCGGCTTTAAGTCAACATTCCTTGTGGAGATTCTCTCTAATATCGAGACTCCAACGGTGGTTATCGAGCTTGCCGACTCTACACGTGCAGGTGTATTCAAGCCTGTATATGATGATCAGCAGTCAAGCGAGGTATTGATGCTTTTGATGCCTATGATGATTAATGCATAATGCAATTTAAAATAGCATGAAACTAAATCTTAAACGCCCGATTGTCTTCTTCGATTTGGAGACAACGGGCGTTGATACAGCTAAAGATCGTATAGTGGAGATCTCCATGGTCAAGGTTATGCCCGATGGTGAGGAGATCATTAAAACCAGACGTATCAATCCTCAGATGCATATCCCAGAGGATGCTACTGCAGTACATGGTATTACGGATGAGGATGTAAAGGATGCACCCACATTTGCGCAGATTGCCAAGTCGCTGAGCCAATTTATCGAGGGTTGTGATTTCGGCGGATTCAACTCCAATCGTTTTGATTTGCCGATGTTGGTCGAGGAGTTTTTGCGTGCAGGAGTGGATGTCGATTTCAAGAAACGCAAATTTATCGATGTGCAGAATATCTTCCACAAGATGGAGCAGCGTACGTTGGTGGCGGCATATAAATTCTATTGCGACAAGGAACTTGATGGAGCACACTCTGCGGAGGCTGATACCAAGGCTACATACGAGGTGCTAAAGGCACAACTTGACCGCTACCCCGAATTGCAAAACGATGTTGCGGCTTTGGCGGA
>JAFOZN010000274.1 GCA_017391185.1 Alistipes sp.
GGTACAAACCCCGGTATGGGTATAGCCATTACAGACTCTATCCCCTCTTCGGAAGGCATGGATCAGGCATCGAAAGCCTCGTATGCCAAGGCTCTGGGTTATATGGGCTTCTCAGAAGGAGAAAAGATGCTGGGCAAAAAGATAGATTACGTCTTTGTCGGAAGTTGTACCAACGGTAGAATTGAAGATTTGAGAGCCTTCGCTCACTTTGTCAAAGGTCGTAAGAAGGCTGACAACGTGACAGCATGGATTGTCCCTGGAAGCAAAGAGGTCGAGCGATTGGCTATCGAGGAGGGGTTGAAGGATATTCTCTCTGAGGCTGGCTTTGAGTTGCGTGAGCCTGGTTGCTCGGCATGTCTTGCCATGAATGAGGATAAAATTCCAGCAGGCAAGTATTGTGTCGCTACATCGAATCGTAACTTCGAGGGACGTCAAGGCCCTGAGTCTCGTACATTATTGGCTGGTCCATTGGTCGCAGCCGCTGCGGCAGTAACAGGAGTAATAACAGATCCAAGAGAGTTGATGTAAAAGAGAGAAGATTATGAGAGAAAAATTTACAACACTTTTGTCGAGCGTAGTGCCAATCAAGATCGAGAATATAGATACCGATCAGATTATTCCTGCTCGTTTTCTCAAGGCCACAACTCGTGAGGGATTTGGCGATAACCTCTTCCGCGATTGGCGTTACGACAAGGAGGGCAGGCCCAGAGAGGAGTTTGTGATGAACTCACCGATATATGGTGGAGAGATTCTGGTTGCAGGCAAGAACTTCGGTTGTGGATCGAGCCGCGAACATGCTGCTTGGGCTATTGCAGGCGCAGGTTTCAGAGCCGTTGTATCGAGCTTCTTCGCTGATATATTCCGTAACAATGCACTCAACAATGGACTACTTCCCGTAACGGTCAGCGAGCAGATGCTTGCCGAGATATTCTCAGCCGTAGATAAGAATCCCAAAGCAGAACTTATGATTGATCTTGAGGCCCAGAGTATTGAGATTGTAGGCACAGGACATAAAGAGTCATTCGAAATTAGTCCCTACAAGAAAGAGTGTCTTAAGAATGGGTATGACGATGTGGATTATCTGGTCAGCATACGTAACGAAGTGGAAAACTTTGAAAACAAGAGATAGAGATGAAAAATGTAAAGATAGCAGTTTTATCGGGTGACGGAATCGGCCCAGAGATCGTGGCTCAGGCAGTGAAGGTTGTGGATGCCGTAGCGGCAAAGCTCGGTTACAATATCAGCTACGAAGAGGCTATGGTGGGTGCCGCAGCCATTGACGCGGTGGGCGATCCATATCCTGAATCTACACACGAAGTATGTATGGCATCCGATGCTGTATTGTTCGGCGCAATCGGTGATCCAAAGTATGACAATATGCCCAACGCTAAGGTACGCCCAGAGCAGGGTTTGCTCAAGATGCGTAAGAAGTTGGGATTGTATGCCAACCTGCGCCCTGTATCAACGATAGATGCACTCTTGCATCGTTCGCCACTTCGCTATGATTTGGTGGAGGGAGCCGACTTCATCTGCGTGAGGGAGCTTACGGGTGGTCTCTATTTTGGACGTCCGCAAGGTCGCTCAGAGGATGGTCTTACGGCATACGACACCTGCGTATATAGCAAGGAGGAGATCGAGCGCATCTGCCGCTTGGGATTTGAGTATGCCGCACAGAGACGAGGTAAGCTTACGGTTGTCGATAAGGCCAATGTATTGGCTACGTCTCGCCTATGGAGAGAGACTGCACAGGAGATGGCCAAGGAGTGGCCTGAGGTAGAGGTCGAGTATATGTTTGTGGACAATGCTGCGATGAAGATCATCCAGCAGCCACGTCACTTCGATGTTATCGTGACGGAGAATATGTTTGGCGACATACTTACCGATGAGGCGAGCGTTATCACAGGCTCATTGGGCTTGCTTCCATCGGCTTCCATCGGCACGCACACTTCGCTTTTTGAGCCTATACACGGCTCATATCCACAGGCGGCGGGCAAGAACATAGCAAACCCTATTGCTACGATTCTTTCGGCTGCAATGATGTTCGAGTACGCATTCTCCGACATGGAGGCAGGGGCGATGATTCGCCGAGCTGTGATACGCTCCATCGAGCAGAACATCGTGACCGAGGATATTGCACCTGAGGGCGTAAAGCCAAGTTCAACAACCGAAGTGGGAGACTTTATCGCCGCTAACATCTAAAACGTAAACTATGAGTCAAGAAAAAGGATATTTCCCTGCGCTGAACGATGTGATGTCGGCTGAGCATACCCTGCGCGAGATACTCAGCCCCACCCCACTGATGGAGAATCGTAATCTCTCTCAGAAGTATGGAGCTGAAATCATGCTCAAGCGTGAGGATTTGCAGGTAGTGCGCTCGTACAAGATCAGAGGAGCATACAATAAAATCCGTTCCCTTAGCGAGGAGCAGATGGAGCGAGGCATAGTCTGTGCAAGTGCGGGCAACCACGCTCAGGGCGTAGCACTCTCGTGCAACAAACTCGGCATTCGGGGTACGATATATATGCCCGTGACCACTCCCAAGCAGAAGATCAATCAGGTCAAGATGTTTGGTGGCGAGAATATAGAAGTGGTATTGGAGGGCGATACATTTGATCAGGCAAATGCCGCTGCAGAAAAGGCATGCGCCGAGAAGGGTATGACATTCATCCCACCGTTCAACGATGAGAAGGTTATCGAGGGCCAAGGCACAGTCGGACTGGAGATCCTGCAACAAAGCCCTGCGGCGATAGATTATATCTTCGTACCAATCGGTGGCGGAGGACTGGCTTCGGGCGTAGGTGCGGTCTATAAGCAGATGTCACCTAATACGAAAGTTATCGGTGTAGAGCCTGCGGGCGCAGCATGTATGCGCATTGCCATCGAGCGTGGCGAGGTCACATCGCTCCCAAGTATCGACAAATTTGTTGATGGTGCGGCGGTGCAACGTGCAGGAGATAAGACATTTGCAATATGCCGTGAGGTATTGGACGATATTGTGGTTGTACCCGAAGGTAAGGTCTGCACAACGATTTTGAATCTCTACAACTTCGATGCGATAGTGGTAGAGCCTGCAGGCGCACTCAGCATCAGCGCACTCGACTACTACAAGGATCAGATCAAGGGTAAGAATGTAGTCTGCGTGGTGAGTGGTAGCAACAACGATATTGTCCGCATGGAGGATATCAAGGAGCGATCGCTCCTCTATGAGGGATTGAAGCACTATTTCGTAGTGAAGTTCCCTCAGCGTGCAGGTGCTTTGCAGAATTTTGTGACCAACGTACTCGGTCCACATGACGATATCACATACTTCGAGTACAAGAAGAAGACTAACCGCGAGAAAGGGCCTGTATTGATTGGTATCGAGTTGCAAAATCCCGATGATTTCGAGGGCCTGACACAGCGCATGGTCGAGAACTCAATCGAATATGAGTATTTAAATGATAATCCCAATCTCTTTGAGTTCCTGATCGGATAAATCATCGCTAAGTATTATATAATCAGCCGTAGTCCACGCGAGGGATTACGGCTGATTTTTTGTGTCAGAATGAATCGTTAGATATTCCAATCCTCAGCCTTAGGGCATAGGTGAAATGATGACAAAATACAACAAAAAGAGCTTGCCCCTCAGGGACAAGCTCTTGAATATAATGTGAATTGAACTAATTACTCAGCCCACTCAACTGCATCTGGATAGAAGTAGATGTAACCACCTGTATAAAGAGATGTACCCTGAACCTTCAAGTGAGATACATAACCATACTTACCATCTGCATCCTCGCCATTGTCAACATAGCAGTAGCTTGGATACTGACCAGGAACCCAGTAACCGTGGTAACCACCAAAGTTTATATAGATATGTGGCTCGTATGAAGTACCGAAGTTAACCAACTGACGATCTGAGTCATACTCGAAAGTAAGAACTGAATTAGGATTACTTGGAGCGTAATCTGGAGCCAACTGGTGATACATATCAATTACACGGAAAATGTTGCAGTCATCCTGACGCTGAACGTTTACATAACCAGAGAAGTATGAAACACCATTGTGTACAATATTCTGGAAAATGTAAGCCTGACCAGCCTCAATCCAAAGGATACCCTTATAAGTAGTCTCATAAGAGAACTTCTTACCAGCAGCATCTGTTGCAACTACAGTAATTGCGTTAAGACCCATCAACTCAGGGATAACAACATCAAGATTCTCCTTAGAAACCTCGCTACCATTCTGTACTACATAGTCAGCATAAGCAGCCTCACCCTTCTCCTTAACGAATGCATCCTTCTGAGCCTTCAACTCAGCATAGATATACATCTTAGCAACCTTGTTATTAGGAGCAAGACGCACTGCAGCAGTCTGATCTGGATCATAATCCGCAGGAGCATCCATTGTGTAGATTGTAACTACAGGATTTGGATCGTTACCAGGCTCTGAACCGACCTTCTCGGTACATGCTACCATTGTAGTTGCTACAAAGGCAGCGAAAAGCAAATATAAAAACTTTTTCATAATCTTTTCAATCTTTTAATTACCACTTGTAAGGCTCAGAATCCTTCTCTGGCTGGATTGGTGTTGGGTTGTTTGTACAAGCACGGTTGAAGTTAGTCTCTGTCTGTACGATACAGAGGTGCATCCACTGTGGTACAGAGTCTGTATTCCAACGGTAACCCTCGATGTGGTTAGTACCCTCGTAGCTACGGATGATACCCTTGTTCAAACGCTTGATATCGAATGTAGCGAGTGCGCTCTCACCGAAGAGCTCTACGCGGCGCTGCCACCAAACGTTATCGCGGAATGTCTTAAGATTATCGTACTGATAAGCTGCATCACGAGTCTTAGCAAATGCTGTGAGCTTAGCGATACCCTCAGCCTCACGACCCTCCTGCATACCGATAGCCTCAGCCTCGATAAGGATCATCTCCTCTACGCGGATAGATGGAACTGAAACCACTGTACCCATGTAGTTATCCTTACGACCAGCGTCACCACCTGCTGCACGGAACTTCATAACGATGTAACCGAGGTAATCTGACTCTGTTGGAGTATCAACTACTACCTCAGGATAGTCTGTATAGTTAGCCAAGAAGTTAACTGCCTCAGCTTCGCTCATATTGTCAACCGCTGGGTCGATGAAGCACATCTTACGGAAGTCAGTATCAGGAATTGTAGAGTAGAGGTGTGCATCGATACGCTTTGGCTGACC
>JAFOZN010000275.1 GCA_017391185.1 Alistipes sp.
ATGGATTATGCGTAAGTATCTGTCGGAGATGACAACCGTAGAGGCTATGGAGTTCTTGCAGAAGCAGATGGGGACGACTCTCAACAATGAGGAGTTCCTCGCAACAATGAATCAGTAAAAAGTGGTAAGACTATGAAGAAGATAATTTTTTCGGCCTTGATGGCCCTTATGGTAGTGCCCAACGCCTTTGGTTGGGGACAGAAAGGTCATGATGTAGTGGCTTACGTGGCAGAGCAGAATCTTTCAGCTCGCGTGGCTCGCAAAGTAACTAAGGTGTTGGAGGGGCACTCTTTGGTATATTATGCCAATTGGATGGATAATGCCAGCCATACACCTGAGTATGCACATACAAGCACATGGCACTATGCCAATGTAGATGAGGGTTATACATATCAGACTATGCCTAAGAATGAGAATGGCGATGTAGTGCAGGCTGTAATAAATCTTACCGAGCAACTCAAGACTGGCGGCATGACATCGCAAGAGGAGAGTGTAGCTCTGCGTATGCTTATCCATTTGGTGGGCGATATGCACTGCCCTATGCATGCGGGACATAAGACAGATTTGGGTGGTAATCGTGTCGAGGTATTGTACTTCGGTAAACCTCAAAAATTGCACTCTATTTGGGATTCTGCGTTGGTGGAGTCGGCTCATAATTGGGGATATACTGAGTGGCAGCGAGAGATTGACCGTCAGCCACGCAAGGAGGACGAAAAGGTGCAGGAGGGTACTCCTGAGCAGTGGTTTATGGAGACTGTGGAGCTTTCTAAGGGTGTATATAAGGATATGCCTGAGGGCGCAAAGATCTCGTACGATGAGGTAGCTAAGTATGCTCCACTCATTGAGCAACAGTTGCTCAAAGGTGGACTTCGTCTGGCGAAGTTGTTGGAGTATATATACAAATAGAGAGAAATAAGGATATAAAAAAGTTGCGATCTGTATCTGACAGATCGCAACTTTTTTGTTTGTCTATGATTTGCTATTTCATTCTTAGAGGCTTTGTCGATAGCGTGCGGATGAAGTAGTCGAGAATCTGCTTTTGCTGCTCTGGTGTGGCAGTAAGATAACGGAAATTGCCGTTAGGGTTTGGAGTCTTTGGGGTTTGACCTTTACCAACAACCTTTACATCTACTGGCCCATTCAAAGTAAAGCATTTGTGGTCTGGATGACAAGCGTAGTATGCAGCCGTAACATCCCATGTTGGGCGGTCGTATGGCATCTTATCATAGTGCTTATAAGCCTCGGCCATAGGGTTAGGCTCCTCCCAATTAAAGTCCTTCTCTATGCTCGATGCTGGATACTCTATCTGCAAACCGATGGTAAATGGAGTCAGCACGATAGGGCATGGAGAGTTGTCGAAGAAATACTTGGCAGCCTCCAAATCATTCCATACATTGTACTCGGCATAGGTAGGACGATCCATATCGCCAGCCATTACCGAGAACCAGCTTACCTTCTGCTTTACAAGTTCCATTCCCGACAGTTTAGAGTATTTATCAGGCTGGCTCTGGAGTAACTGAGCGATGGTAGTAGAGAATCCTACCGTAACGATTACGACCGACTTATCGGGTTGCTTAGAGAGTATGCGGCGATACATCTCCACAGCCTCCTCATACTTAGGATTC
>JAFOZN010000276.1 GCA_017391185.1 Alistipes sp.
AATACAATGAAACACCTAATTACAATTATTCTTTCTCTGATTTTCAGCTTTAATATCTGCCATGTTGAGGCCAAGGTGCGGGTAAAGACAGTCTACAAGAGCTTTAACACCAATAATCAGGGAATTATGAGAGAATATAAACTCTATCTGCCCAAAGGTTTGAAGCCAAATGCGCCGCTGATATTTGTTCTGCATGGATATAGTGGCAATTATAATCTCGATCACATTGGATTCAACGAGCTTGCAGACAAACACGGCATAGCAATATGTTATCCACAAGGATCGAAGGACAAGAGGGGTAAGAATTGCTGGAACGTAGGCTACCCTTTCCAAGATGACATGAAGGTGGATGACGTAAAATTCCTATGTGATCTAGCGCGTCAGATACAAAAGCAATATGGATTGAGTCGCAAAAATACATTCTGCACTGGTATGTCCAACGGTGGAGAGATGTGTTATCTGTTGGCATACGCCGAGCAGAAGGTTTTTAAGGCAGTTGCACCAGTGGCTGGTTTGACAATGGCATGGATGCCAGAGAAGTACTCCCCTACTCGCCCAATTCCTTTGTTTGAGATTCACGGCACGGAGGATCGCACCTCGGAGTGGACTGGAGATTTGGATAATAAAGGCGGATGGGGCGCCTATATTGCTGTGCCCGATGCGATAGATATTTGGCGTAAGGTGAATCATTGCAAAGAGAGTAGCACTACCCCACTACCGCTGAAATCATCTGATTCTAATCAAGTTACGGCACATAAATATACTAATGGCAAAGGCAAAAGCCAAGTGTGGCTATACGAGATAAAAGGAGGAAAACACACTTGGGGCAACAAAGATATTGACACACCTGCTGAAATTTGGAAATTCTTTAGTAACTTTGTACGCTAAATGAGCTACATATGGTATCTGCGATAGATAAAAAAGCCCTGTGGATTGGGATTTTAGCTTTGGTGGCTATAATCAGCGTGACGATGCTGACAGGCTACGGCGATGGGCATTTGGCTCTGAAGAAGCAATCTGAAATCGCTCAAAAGGCCAAGAGCTACAATGATTCGCAGGTGGATGTTATCTACGAGCGCACAATGGGTGGCAAGCAGGATTGGCTACATTTGGAGGTAGATACCACTTACCACAAGGTTGGCAAAGGTAACTTTACATATAAAATACTATGTAACAGAGAGTTTACGCTCAGAGCCTACGACTCGCAGTATGAGGATTGGGGAAACGCCTACAAACATTGCTTTATCGAAGGCGAGAGCGAGAAAGAGTGGAATTTGGCCCCCAAAGAGCCTATTAAACTACTTGGCTATGAGGCTTTGGGTGCAACGATGACTACTCAAGATAATGGATGGAGGGTATGGTACACCGAAGAGTTACCGCACATAGAGGATGGCGCTACAAGCAAAGACTCATACAAAGGTTTGATTCTCGAAGCCATGGATAGCAGAGGAGAGTACCACTTGAAGGCAAAATATATAAAACTAAATATAGGATAACTTTTTAATTACAAACAAAACTATGAAGAAATTTATTTCGATTCTTGCTGCAGCAGCTATCGTGGCTACTTCAGCAACATCATGCCAGAAGCCTAACACGCTTACAGCGGCTGAGGAGGCTGAGGGTTGGCAGTTGCTCTTTGACGGTGAGACACTCAACGGTTGGAGAAGCTTTAACGAGAAGGAGCTTAAGGGTGGTTGGACTGTAGTTGACGGTTGCATCCAGGCTTCAGGTGAGGGCGGTGATGCTTCAGGCTACATCGTAACCGACAAGAAGTATGCTAACTTCGAGCTCGTATGGGATTGGAAGCTCACTAAGGGCGGTAACAGCGGTATGTTGTACCACGTTGTTGAGCACCCACGTTTCTCTGTACCTTACGTTACAGGTCCTGAGTATCAGTTGATCGATGTTGAGGGTTGGGAGGAGAAGAACGCTCCTGCTAAGTTGGAGGATTGGCAGAAGATTGGCGTAGATTACGCTATGCACTTGCCAGACTACAGCAAGATGAAGATTAACCCTGTTGGTAAGTGGAACTCTTCTAAGATCGTTTACGACAACGGTCATGTAGAGCACTGGCTCAACGGCGAGAAGATCCTTGAGTTCGAGGCATATACTGACGATTGGTTTGCTCGCAAGGCAAGCGGTAAGTGGGGCACAGCTACTGAGTATGGTTTGGCTCATGAGGGTGTACTCTGCTTGCAGGATCATGGCGACCCAGCTTCTTTCCGCAACATCAAGATCAAGGAGTTGCCTAAGAAGGATAAGGGTACTGTAAGCCTCTTCAACGGTAAGGACCTTACAGGTTGGGAGCTCTTCGGTTCAATGCGCGTATCTGTTGACGAGGAGGGTAACTTGGTGACTGAGAATGGTACAGATTTGCAGTATGGTTACCTCGGTACTCGCGAGTATTACAAGGATTTCGACCTCACAGTAGAGTTCAAGCAGTGCTCAAATGGTAACTCAGGTCTCTTCTTCCACTCATTCGTACACGGTGGTTTCAAGAGCAACGTGGTTAACGGCTGGCAGTGCGAGGTTGCTCCTAAGGGCTATGATACAGGTGGTGTATATGAGTCTTATGGTCGTGGCTGGTTGAAGCAGATCCCAGAGGAGAAGGAGTCAATCATCAAGGAGGGCGAGTGGAACACATTGCGCCTAAAGGTTGAGGGTAACAAGGTACAGACATGGCTTAACGGCGAGGCTATGATGGAGCTTGATGATGAGTTGATCGGCTCTAAGACTGGTCGTATCATGTTGCAGATCCACGATGGTAACAACATCAAGGTGCTTTGGAGAAACTTCAAGCTCAAGAATTTGTAATAGTTGATACATATTTATAATGTATATAATGGCAATCTCCACCTCACAAGGGTGGAGATTTTATTTTTAATCACATTAGGTATTGTAGCATAAAAAAGTACACAAAAAAACCTCC
>JAFOZN010000277.1 GCA_017391185.1 Alistipes sp.
CCCAAGAAGTCCATCTTGATGAGTCCCGTATCCTCGATCACCGAACCCTCATATTGCGTCACGAGCATCTTCTCCCCCGTCTCCTTATCATCGGCGGTGCTGACAGGCACCCAATCTGTAATATCATCTCGGCAAATAATCGTACCACAAGCATGCACACCCGTACCACGCACATTACCCTCCAACATCTTGGCGTACTTGATAGTGTCGGCCATGATAGGATCATCCGACTCCTCGGCAGCCTTCAGCTCAGGGACGTATTCGATTGCGTTCTTAAGATTTATCTTCTTATCGGGGATACGGTCAGGTACCAATTTACACAATCGGTCAGACTCCTTAAGAGGGAGTTTCTGCACTCGCGCAACATCCTTCAAAGCCATCTTTGTGGCCATAGTACCATAGGTGATGATATGGGCAACCTTCTCCTTACCATACTTATTTGTCACCCAATTAAGCACTCGGCCTCGGCCATCATCATCGAAGTCAATATCAATATCGGGCAATGAGATACGATCGGGATTGAGGAATCGCTCAAACAGCAAGTCATATTTCACAGGGTCAATCTGCGTAATTCCCAGACAATAAGCCACAGCCGAACCAGCCGCAGAACCACGACCCGGACCTACTGAGACATCCAACTCCTCGCGTGCTGCGCGAATAAAATCCTGCACGATAAGGAAGTAGCCAGGGAATCCCATCGTCTTCATAATATGCAACTCGAAGCGTAGCAGATCAACGATATCCTGAGGCACAGGATCTCCATAGCGTTTCTTGGCTCCATCCATCGTTAGTTTGGCCAGATAATCGGCTTCGAGCTTGATACGATATAGTTTGTCGTATCCGCCCAGCTTCTCAATCTTCTTGTGAGCAGCCGACTCCTCCATCACTACATTACCATTCTCATCGCGCGTAAACTCATCGAAAAGATCCTTCTCTGACAATGTGGCACGATAACCCTCCTCAGTACCGAACTCCTCAGGGATCTCAAAAGTAGGCATAATAGGAGCGTGATCGATCGAATAGTTCTCGATCTTATCGCATATCTCGACAGTATTGCTCAAAGCCTCAGGAACATCCTCGAATATGGCGTTCATCTCGGCACGAGTCTTCATCCACTCCTGCTTGGAGTAGAGCATACGCTTGGGATCATCGAAATCCTTACCTGTAGAAAGACATATCAATCTATCATGCGCTTCGGCATTCTCCTCATCTATGAAGTGGACATCGTTTGAACAGATGAGTTTTACACCGAACTTTTCCGAAAGGGCAATAAGACCCTTATTCACATTTACCTGCAAACCGTAGGCTTCGTGATTTGCGCGCTCCACGGTAGCTTTATGGAGTTGTAGCTCTAAATAATAATCCTCTCCAAAAAGATTCTTATACCACTGCACAGCCTCCTCGGCAGCCTCCATATTACCGTTGGTAATCTGCTTGGGAACCTCACCTCCCAAACATGCCGAACAACATATCAAACCCTCATGATACTTCTCTAACTCAGCGCGCTCGGTACGAGGACGCATATAGTAACCTTCAGTCCACGCCTTAGAGACAATCTTGATGAGATTATGATAACCCTTCTTGTTTTTGGCCAGCAATACCAAGTGGTAACCACTCTGATCCTCCTTGCCATCCTTTAGATGCATCCCTCGGCGAGCCACATAGACCTCGCAACCGATGATACACTTGAAATCCTCTTTGGGGACACTATCTAACTCAGCCTTCTTCTGAGCCAAAGCCGTAGCTTTCTCGGAGTCGTCTGATTGTTCAAGCTCAGCCTGAAGAGTCTCTATCTCTGCATTTAGGGCTTTGATTTTATCTCGGCGTGCGCCATTCTTCTTCTTGATATAGTTCCAGAACTCCTTTACACCGAACATATTACCATGATCGGTGATGGCAATACCACGCATCCCATCGGCTATGGCCTTATCGACCAGCTTAGGGATACTCGCCTGTCCATCAAGCAGAGAGTATTGAGTATGAACATGTAGATGAACAAAGTCCTGCATAATAAATTCCTCCTAAAACTATATCTTTCTTAACTTTTACTATTCTAATGCTGCGGCTACGATATTCGAGACCACATTTCTTGTACGTGCGACACCACCTCTGTCTTTGGGGTGAACTCGGTTGGTAAGTAGTATAATAGTCACTCCCAAATCCAAATCTATGGCAATAGATGTTCCTGTATAACCAGTATGGCTTGCTACACGATTAGGTGAGAGTAAATCACCGTTTGTGCCGTCAAAATCCCATCCCAAAGCTCTGCCATGCTCCTCGTAGCCTTCAGGGATGCGGAAAAAGCAATCTACACTCTGCTGCGAGAATATGCGCACAGGCTCTTTATTGCCTAATGTTCCAATAAAGCCCTCGTCTGCTAGGCTGATTTTACCGCCATTCATCAATACCGATGCCATCACTGCCAAATCTTCTGCTGTGGAGAAG
>JAFOZN010000278.1 GCA_017391185.1 Alistipes sp.
GGTATGGGTTCTGCCCCCAATGCAGCGGCAACGGCTTCGACTTCACACCCTATAAAGCAGGGCTTGATACAGACCTTGGGAGTATTCACAGATACGCTACTCATATGCTCATGTACAGCATTTATAATCTTGATTAGTGGCGTAGGACTCAGTCAGGCCGATGGAGTACGCCTCACACAAGAGGCTCTATCGCTACATATCGGCTCGGCGGGACGTATATTTGTCGCTATAGCAATATTCTTCTTTGCCTTCTCATCCATCATCGGCAACTATTATTACGGTGAGGCAAATATTCGCTTTATCACCAAATCACGCATAACACTCACTCTATACCGTCTCTTGGTCGGTATGATGGTCATGGGGGGAGCTATGATGAGTCTAAAGATGGTATGGAGCTTGGCGGATATTACAATGGGTTTGATGACACTTTGTAACCTTGTTGCCATAACAATGCTCGGAGGTAAAGTTATGCTTCTGCTTAAGGATTATCGTTCACAATTAGGTAAAGGCAAAGATCCTGTTTTCAAGAAATCGGATGTAAAGGAGTTCGCCAATGATGACTCCATAGAGTGTTGGTAGAGCGCAGCATTTCGGCTATTTCACCTACGATTCAGACCTCGCACAAGTCATTTCAACTACCAAAAAAGATGTTTCGCCCCGAAGGCGGAACATTTTTTTTAATTGCTCTGTAATTTTGCTCTCAGAAAAACAAACATAACAAAAATAACAAACAATTAAAATCTAAAAAAATGAAAAAGACAATTATTTTTTCGCTCGTAACATTACTCTTCACAACTACCCTGTTTGCACAGCAGACTAAGGAGCAGAACACGCCTGAGAAGAGAGTTCCAACAGTAGAAGAGATCGCCAAGCGCAAGGCTGATCACATGCGTGAGCAATACCTATTGGGCAAGGATCAATACGACAAGGTATATAAACTTTGTCTCAAGCAGGCTAAAAAGGATGAGGCTCGCCACAAGGAGATTAAGTCCGAGCGTGAGCAGATGGCAAAGGATATGAAGGGAATCTTGAATGATGCTCAGTGGGAGCGTTATGAGAAGAACCAGAAGCGTCCAGCAATGTTACGCCACCAGAAGCAAGGTCCTCAGCAGAGAGGTTTTATGATGCGCCAAGCTAATAAAAGAGCTTCGTTTGGACCTATGCCTATGAAGGGGAGATTCCAGCCATGTCATCAGATGGGTAATTGCCCAATGGGTAAGGTAGCTCGTTTCAACAAGCGAAATATGCCTTTTGCACATCCTCAGTTTAAGAGTGGCAAACCAATGATGCCTCAACACCCTATGATGAAAGCCAATGAGCCAAAGTCTGAGGTAAAGAATGAGGCTGAAAAGAACGCAAAAGAGACTAATGAGAATTCTAAGGAATAAATTACAATATAGGATTTAGTTAAAGTTGGTGAAAAAAAGAGCCTTGATTCGGATGAATCAAGGCTCTTTTACACTCTATTTTCTAACCGAGTTACTCTGCTGAAATAGCCTCGCTTGGGCATACGCCTGCGCAAGTACCGCAATCGATACACTTATCAGGATCAATTACATAGATATCACCTGCAGAGATAGCCTCAACAGGACACTCATCGATACAAGTACCACATGCTACGCATGCATCTGAAATTTTGTAAGCCATAATCTTGTCTGTTTTATGTTAGTGAATAAAATTTGTCTAACGCAAATATAATACTTTATTTGATAATATCAAAACCTGTGTAAGGAACAAGTACCTCTGGAATGCGAATTCCCTCCTCAGTCTGGTTATTCTCCAAAAGTGCTGCCACGATACGAGGCAAAGCCAAAGAAGAACCATTCAAGGTGTGTGCCAACTGAGTCTTCTTGTCTGCGCCACGGTAACGCAACTTAAGGCGATTGGCCTGGAATGACTCGAAGTTAGATACAGAAGATACCTCCAACCAACGCTCCTGAGCCTGAGAATATACCTCAAAATCGTATGTAAGAGCCGAAGTGAATGACATATCACCACCGCAAAGACGCAAAATACGATATGGCAAACCGAGTGACTTAACGATAGACTCTACGTGAGCTACCATGCCATCCAACGCCTCGTATGAGTGCTCAGGGTGAGCAACCTGCACGATCTCCACCTTATCGAATTGGTGCAAGCGGTTAAGACCACGTACATCCTTACCATAAGAACCTGCCTCGCGGCGGAAACATGGAGTATATGCTGTCATCTTCACAGGGAAATCCTTCTCCTCCAAAATCACATCACGGAAGATATTTGTCACAGGTACCTCAGCCGTAGGAACCAAATAGAAGTTATCGGCAGTAGCGTGATACATCTGTCCCTCCTTGTCTGGCAACTGTCCTGTACCGAAGCCTGAAGCCTCATTTACGAGCACTGGTGGCTCCACCTCCTGATAACCTGCTGCTGTGTTGCAGTCGAGGAAGTAGTTGATCAGGGCACGCTGCAAACGAGCTCCCTTACCCTTATAGACTGGGAAACCTGCACCAGTGAGCTTTACGCCCAAATCGAAGTCAATGATGTCGTACTTAGCAGCCAACTCCCAGTGTGGAAGTGGTTTAGCAGGCATCTCATTATAATTCTCCTCCAACTTAACCACTACGTTATCCTCTGCGCTCTTACCCTCTGGAACGATCTCAGCAGGGAAGTTAGGCAAAAGTACGATCTGAGCCTGCAACTCATTATTAGCGGCCTGATGCTCTACAGAAAGCTCAGCAGAACGAGCCTTGAGTGAAGCTACGAAACGCTTCATCTCCTCAGCCTCCTCCTTCTTGCCCTGTCCCATCAAAGCGCCAATCTGCTTGGCAGCCTTATTCTGCTCAGCAAGACAGCTATCAAGCTCAGCCTGAATAGCCTTACGCTTGTCATCCAACTCCTCGATCTTCTCAATAATAGGAGCAGCATCTACGCCCTTCTTAGCCAAGCGGGCGATAGCCAACTGCTTATCATCTCTCAGTTGCTTGAGTGTCAACATATAATTTTGCTATTTAAAAGTTCTACTAAGATGCAAAGGTATAAAAAAACTCTATTCATTATCCTCTTCATGCCGCCTTTTTTCCAATATAAGGTGTGGAAAAGAGAAAAAATTGCCACAAAAGAGGGTTTTTGCTGTTTCTTTACTACTTTTGCAGAAGTAAATAAGTGGTACCAATGCGATACATAGAGTTACTCGCTCCAGCAAAAGATTTCGAAGCTGCCAAAGCAGCCATAGATCACGGAGCAGATGCCATATACATGGGTGCGGCTCGTTTCGGAGCTCGCCGAGGAGCGGCAAACTCCATAGAGGAGATTGCACGTGCGGTGGAGTATGCCCACCAGTATGGTGTGAGGGTACACTCTACGATGAATACGGTACTCTACGATGAGGAGTTA
>JAFOZN010000279.1 GCA_017391185.1 Alistipes sp.
CTTTGTGCTTACCTTACATACCTGCTGAGTACCATGTATAGGTGAGAGGAAGTAGAGAGTAGAGTTGTCTGTCCAAATTACATTCTGGGCGCTGTGATCGAAATCTGGTGTAATCTCTTCATGCTCCTTGCTCGCCAAGTTGTAGATAAAGAGGCGATCCTTGTCTGACTCGTAACCAGGAGTCGCCATCGAGCAGAATGCCAGCAGCTTGTCATCTGGTGACCATACAGGGTAGCGGTCATAGCCTACGAACTCCATGATACGCATACCAGCATTGGTCTTGATCTTGTTGATGTTGAGTGTAGAGCCATCCTCAGTGTTGTAGATGAAGATGTCTGAATCGGTAGATACGGCATACTCAGCACCTGTGAGAGGCTTGCAGGTATAGGCCAACTTCTTGCCATCGTTGCTCCAAGAGATCTCCGCTGTGTCGAAATATGGTGCAAGAGGAGCATCCCAAGCCGATTTCTCTCCGATGATATCTTTGTCGTTAGCGAGGCCTGATGCCGAGAGATCGGCTACGAAGATGTGGCTATACTCTCCCTCGTCCCAATAATCCCAATGGCGAGCCATCAAGTCATCATAGATACGAGCCTTAGACTTGTCCATGTCCTTGTAAATATCCGAAGACTTGGTGTCTGCGGCATGTACCTTCTTTACATAGAAAATTTTGTTTGCTTGAGCATTAATGCCGTAACCCTCTACGCCACCCTCTACCGAGGTAATCTGCTTAGGCGATGAGCCATCTGGATTCATAGACCAAACCTGAGTCTCTCCACTGCGATTTGAAGTGAAGTAGATGAGCGAACCATCTGCACTCCATTGTGGATCAGTGTTGCTCGATGAGTTGTCGGTAAGAGGAGTCTCTGAGCCAGAGGCCATGTCGCGCACGTAGATTTGCGAGAGTCCCTTGTTCTCTTGCATGTTGTAGCGAGTTACGGTGTAGAGCGCACTCTTGCCATCGGGTGAGAGCGAAGCGCTACCCAAACGCCCCATCTTCCACATCACAGATGGAGTAAGACGTGCTGCTGAGATCTCCTCAGCGGTCAATTTGTTGTCGATTTCGAGCCTCTTCGGAAGCTCGTTTGTTGTACAAGCCGAAAGCGCAATAGCTGCAATAGCCATAATAAAGGTTAATTTTTTCATATTATTCTATCGAGGTTTAACTTCAATTTCTTATTTTTGCAGTTGTATAATAATTGCTTTTATGCAAAGTGCTAACCTAACATACCGAAAACCCTCTAACCGCAAGCAGATCGAAACTTGTGAGGTTGCTCTGCCGTTTGGAGCGGATGGCTCGATTGTCATCTATTTTGCAGATCGAGTATTGCTCTTCACCTCAAACCCAAGCCCCGAAGGGTACTATGGCGTGCAGGATGATTTAGCGAATCCGATTCAAAGAGCGAAGGTAGTTAATTTTCTTGAGACTTACAAAAATGTGGCACTGATCTCGGAGAATCCCAGAGAGTCGTTTCTATCCTTTGCCGATCAGATGGTGTGGGTAGAGGCTGCGGGAGGTGTGGTTTTAAATCCTAAGGGTAGGTTGGTTATGATACATCGTAATGGCCGTTGGGATTTGCCCAAGGGACATCGTGAGCAAGGTGAGAGCTTTGCTCAGTGCGCTTGGCGTGAGGCTGAGGAGGAGACTGGAGTTAAGGTCGATATGGTGGGACGATTGTTGTGTACTACGCTCCATAGTTATAATATTTATGGTAAGTGGGAACTCAAAATCACTGCCTGGTATGAGATGTCTTCTCTCTCAGATGAAGAACTTGTGCCACAGCAGGAGGAGGGTATCACTTCAGCCGAGTGGATAGGGGCGGATCGATTATGGGATTGTGTAAATTCATCCTTCCCCACAATTAAGGATGTATGTAGTGCGTTATTAGAGTAGTAAATCGGAAGAATCATGGTAAAGATATTATGGGTAGATGATGAGGTGGAACTTCTAAAACCTCATGTGTTGTTCCTTAAAGGTAAGGGGTATGATGTGGAGACGTGCAACAACGGTTATGATGCTGTTGATATGGTGCGTGCGACTCCTTATGATTTGATTATATTGGATGAGATGATGCCTGGTATGACGGGACTGGAGACCTTGCCCTTGATCAAGGATCTGCGCCCGACTACACCTGTCATCATGGTTACCAAGAGTGAGGAGGAGAATATCATGGATAAGGCTATCGGTTCGAAAATAGCCGATTATATCATCAAGCCTGTGAATCCTAATCAGGTTTTGTTGTCCATCAAAAAAAATGTTCACTCTGAACAACTTGTAACCGAGCAGACTACGGCAGATTATCGTGCCGAGTTTGGCCGAATATCTTCGATGTGTCAGATGGCCTCTACGTTTTCGGCATGGAGCGCGTTGTATCGTAAGATAACTAATTGGGAGATATAGCTGTCGGCATAGCAAGGCTAGGCAATGCAGTGGAGTCGTCATCCTTTTTACATGACACTGCCGCCATGACAGAGGCGGCAATTATAAAGAGTGATATAATCTTGCTAAACTTCATCTTCTTATCCTAATTGAATAATCGTGCAAATATCGTCAAATTAATTTGAAAAACCGCTACCTTTGTGCAAATACTTTGCCACCGACATATCATGAAAAGGATATATGCATATATTTCAGCTGTTCTGATCCTTCTTGCATCATGCACACCAAAGGACAGATACATGACCTTCAGCGGTTTTGCTCAGGGAGGAACCTACACCGTCAAGCTCAATCTCAAAGGTGTGGATGAAAAGCCTATGGAGATCCGTGACTCGGTAGAAGCACTCCTTCAGCAGATTGACTTTTCGCTTTCCGGATATAACAAGAGTTCGATCCTTTCTCGCTTCAACGCGGGCGAGAGCGTCACTGCGGACAGTCTGTTCCTTGACATATATTCCCATGCTCACAACATATATGGCAAGACCAATGGCTTGGTTGATGCAGCGGCAGGCCCGCTTTTCGACATCTGGGGTTTCGGATTCAAGAGTGGTGAACTGCCAGATGACGCACTTGTGGCTCAGACCATCGCAACATCAGGAATGAAGAGACTGAAATCCGACATGAATGGTCTTCTGTCGGAAGACGGTACACTTGCTCCAGCTTCACTTCTGGCAGACGGACTCCAGGACCAGACTCTTCCGAAACTGAACTATAACGCTATCGCTCAGGGATATAGCTGTGATGTTGTGGCAAGATATCTTTATTCGATCGGGGTAAAGGACATGATGGTGGACATCGGGGAGATCTTCTGCGACGGAGTCAATCCTTCAGGCCAGCCATGGACCTTGGGAATCGACCGCCCTACAGACGGAAACAATGAAATCGGAGCCGATATCCAGGGAATATTCAGGGTTCCTGCAGGTCCGCACGGAGTGGTCACCTCCGGCAACTATCGTAAGTTCTATGTGAAAGGCGGAAGAAAATATGCCCACACGATAGACCCTCTGACAGGATATCCTGTGGACCACAATCTGCTCAGCGCGACAATCGTCGCTCCGGACGCGATGATGGCTGATGCCTATGCAACCTACTGTATGGTGATAGGCCTGGAGGCTGCCCAGGAGTTCATAGAGTCGGATCCAGACCTTGAAGGCTGTCTCATCTACGACGACAACGGCGTCTTTGCCTCATGGACATCTTCCGGCTTCGTGCTCGAGAGCCTATAGATTGAACATCGGCGAAGGATACTGGCGCGGAAGACAACGGAGGGCAACAGTACCCTTCTCGACACCAAGTGATGTCAATGCTTCTGCGCTGCAGCGATATGCCAGGTCGTGAGTGTTGTTGTTCTCACTCAGGTGACAAAGGAATATATTGCGAAGGCCCGGGTGATAGAACCTGCGGATGGCGCTTGCACACTCATCATTGGAAAGGTGGCCGCAGCCCTGGACGATACGCATCTTCAGTTCGTATGTGTATGGACCGCCCATGAGCATATCCATATCGTAGTTTGACTCGACAACTACCGTATC
>JAFOZN010000280.1 GCA_017391185.1 Alistipes sp.
AGAGGTGAAATTCAATACGCCCTTGATACCAGCGTTAATGATAGGCACAACGAGTGATGGCGCAACTCTTGTCGGAGATGAGATTACGGCAATACTGATATCCATCCTGCTTACAACCTCTTCAAATTGATCCATATGGTAGCAAGGGATATCATCTATGGTCTTACCAACCTTTTCGGAATCGACATCAAATGATGCTACGATACGTAATTTACGGCGTTTGCCATTGAAATAATTGGTGATAGCTTGCCCCAAATGGCCCATACCGATGATAGCAACGTTCATCACATCCTCGCTATCGAGGATGTGATTGATAAACTCTATAAGCGTCTTTACATCGTACCCCTTTTTCGTATCACTCGAAAAGCCGATAAGCATCAAATCACGTCTGACCTGCACGGCAGTAATACCATGCATTCCAGCCAAAACATGGGAAAAGATATGGGTAATCCCTTGATTATGGCAAGAGAGTAACGTGCGGCGATATTCGCTCAATCGCTCAATGGTCTTTTCGGGTATGTTGCTTGCCGTAGTAGGCATCTTATTCTAATGTTATGGTGTGGTTGGTGTTGTAGTTCACACGCATCCACTCCTGATTTATGTATTTGTCTCCCTCACCACTCTGCACAAATTTGTATTGAGTCTGCAATGGCGCATATCTCTTGTCGAGCATATTATACTCGATATCGGTACGCATACCCGCACAGAAAATCATAGCCGAGTCGTAACCACGATAAGCATAGAGTGAAGGAAGCATGTTGTAAGACTCTATGTAGCGTGAGTCGAACTCCCTTACCGCAGCCGAATCGCGCTTTGCGTGGTAGGTCGATACTATGACTACATTATTGTTAAAGTATGTGGTATGGTCAATGTTGTTAAATCTACCCCAACGAGATGTTCCCAACACTGCATATTGACTACACTCCTCGCTACGCTCCGTCAGCGCAACCTTAGCCGAAGATATTGTACCGAGGATACGATCCACATCTGTCTCGTTGCTAGCAAGGATAATGAAGAGTGACTCCTTCTCCTTCTTCAAAACATCCTCCATCGTCTCGATCGAAGGTGCCGAGCCTCGAGGCGTGAAGATAGACTTCTCATTGAAAGAGTATGTATATGCTGTGTGAGGTTTGTCCTTGAGCAAGGTCATAACCTCAGCCTCAAACTCTTTGTCGTTAGATGCTGCATAGATCAAGAAGATGTCGCGTCCACCATCAATAAGATTGGCGATTTTCTCATACTTCTTATCTGGTGCAGGCGAAAGCTGATAGATTGCCGAACTCTTGACTGATGTTAGGTTTGCTAACGGCGATACTATTGGGCAAGAGTTGGCGTGAGCATAAGCAATCACAGGACGAAGCTCATCCTCATACACAGGACCCACGATAAGGTTTGTACCTGCGAACTCAGGGCTCTTGACAATCTTCTCAACCTTGAGCTGATCATGCTCAGTATTGTAAACCTTGAGCGAAGTCTGCCCCATACCACTCTCCTTGATTTTCTCCAGACCAAGCAAGAATCCCTGATAGAACTCCACGTAGCTTGCATTAGACTTAGAGTTTACGGTCATAGGCAACATCAAAGCCACATTCAACGGCTTACCCTGCTCCACAACTGAGAACATTACATTATTTTCGCTCGACTGAGCCTCGATAGTAGCATTCTCCACAGGCTCGTTGTTGGCTTGGTCGATGAGTTTGAGGTTATCCTCCATAGATTGTGGGATGCGAATCACAGCACCAGCCTTCAAGCCATTCGATACATCGTTGATTTTAGCGAACTCGCTCTCCGAGATACCATACTTCTTGCAGAGAGAATAGATCGTCTCACCAGGACTTACAACATGGTATTCGTAGCCATCATCTGTTGCTTTGTTCAGAT
>JAFOZN010000281.1 GCA_017391185.1 Alistipes sp.
CCCAACATACCACGTACGCTGTTGTACTGGACGGGATTCTCCAAAAATGTCTCAGCCATAAACTTAGCACGCAACGGATCGCCTGCCATGATGACCTTCTCGGCTATCTCGCCTGCTTTTGCCCCGATGTGGGGAGTAGGTGTTGCCATAGTGGTTAGATTTTACAAGTTATCCTTCTCAATATCCTTAAAGTAGCGGTATGTATTTACCTTCAACTCACCAACAGCTGGCTCGTCACATACCATGATGCCCTTTGGATGCATCTGCAAAGCTGTGATAGTCCAAGCGTGAGAGATAGAGCCCTCTACGCACTGCTGTACAGCGCGAGCCTTCTTGTGACCAAGAGCCAATACCAAAACCTGCTTAGCAGCACATACTGTACCAACACCTACGGTCAAAGCCAACTTTGGTACCAAGTTTACATCACCACCGAAGAAACGTGAGTTTACGATGATAGTATCCTCAGTCAAAGTCTTTATACGTGTACGTGAGTTGAGTGAAGAGAATGGCTCGTTGAATGCCAAGTGACCATCCTCACCTACGCCACCGATAAAGAGATCGATGCCACCAGCAGCCTCGATACGAGCCTCATAACCAGCGCACTCAGCCTCCAAATCCTCGGCATTGCCGTTGAGGATGTTTACATTCTCAGGCTTGATGTCAATATGAGAGAAGAAGTTGTGCCACATAAATGAGTGGTAGGTCTCTGGATGCTCCTGTGGAAGACCTACATACTCATCCATGTTGAATGTAACCACGTTCTGGAAAGAAACCTTACCTGCCTTGTAAAGCTCAATAAGATTGCTGTACATACCAAGTGGTGTAGAGCCTGTTGGCAAACCCAATACAAATGGCTCAGAAGTTGTTGCTGCCTTAGCGTTAATCTGTGCGGCAACATACTCTGCTGCCCAGCGGCCACACTCTGCCGCTGTGTTCTCGATAATTAATCTCATGATCGTTTATTTATTATATTTTCATTCTTACAAATACCTCAATTGCCTGATACTCAGCCATGCCTAACTCATCGTAGAGGCGTGCTGTATTCTGAGTACGCTCTTCAGCTCTCTGCCAGAATTCGCGGCTATCATCGCCAGGGAATGGTACGATATCCTTCTGTGAGAGGTGGCGGTAGATGGCATGACGCTTCTTGATAAGCTCGTCTGGACTCAATGGTACTGCCATGTCGACCATACCAATCTCCCACTCCATCCATGCGCCGCGATAGAGCCAGATTACACACTCCTCAAGCCACTTCTCGCCCTGATCCTTCAGGCGGAAAAGTGCCTCCAATACAGACTCAGTACATACACGGTGAGTACCATGTGGGTCTGCCAAGTCACCAGCCAAGTAGATCTGGTGAGGCTTAACCTTCTGCAAAAGCTCGGTGATAATCTCAATATCCTTGTCTGTACGCTGTCCCTTCTTGATACCACCTGTCTCATAGAATGGCAGGTTGAGGAAGTGGGCGTTGGTATCCTCGTTCAAGCCGAATGAACGAACCGCACCACGAGCCTCAGCACGGCGGATAGCACCCTTCAGGTCGAGCAATGCGCGTGGCTCAGGCTCACCCTTCTTCTTCGAAGCGATGATCTGCTTAACCTCCTCCATTCTGTCGCCATAGCCAAGCTCACGAGCTGAGTCTATGTGCTGCAATACTACGTCATCGTGTACAGCTACATTACCCGAAGTCTCGTATGCAACGTGTACATCGTGTCCCTGCTCTACCAAACGGATGAATGTACCACCCATAGAGATTACATCATCATCTGGGTGTGGAGAGAAGATAATCACACGCTTTGGGAATGGTGTAGATGGTACAGGACGAGTAGAGTCATCTGCATTTGGCTTACCACCTGGCCAGCCTGTGATTGTATGCTGCAAGTCGTTGAATACCTTGATGTTTACTGCATCATATGTCATACCTGTTGCATCCAATAGCTCTCCCAATGAGTTTTCAATATAATCCTTGTAAGTGAGCTTCAAGATAGGTTTCTTCACTACCTCGCACAACCAAACCACAGCCTTGCGTACCAAACGCTCAGTCCAATCACATGGACCTACGATCCATGGAGCCTTCTTTACAGTAAGAAGTGCTGCTGCAGTCTCATCTACCACAGCCTCGATTGCTGGGTGGTTCTGGAGCATAGATGCAGGAATAAGACGTGTAGCGTCACCCTCTACTACCTTGCTGATGATATTGGCCTTATCCTCACCCCAAGCCATCAAAACGATACGCTTTGCGCTCATTACGGTGTTGAGACCCATTGTGATAGCCATGCGTGGTGTGTTCTCAGCTCCAAAGAAGAGGCCTGCCTGCTGCTTGCGAGACTGGTAAGTGAGCTGTACCAAACGAGTGGTAGACTTAGTATATGATCCTGGCTCATTAAAGCCAATCTGGCCTTGAGTACCCATACCGATTACCATCAAATC
>JAFOZN010000282.1 GCA_017391185.1 Alistipes sp.
AAAGAACTTGCATCATCATACTTCAATGGCACGACAATTTTCCCTGTTGATTTTAATTTATAACCATATTTACCATTTTCTTTATACTCTTCAAATTCATCATCTGGTAAACTAAGAAGACATACCTCTCTTTCGGCTTTGCGTTCCGCCTCTTCTTTGGCTTTACGCTCCGCTTCAATGCGTTTTCTTTCTGCCTCCTCCTTTGCTTTGCGGGCATTATATTTATCGAGCAATTTCACCTCGATATAATCTTCGTATTCAAGATCTTCGACCGATAACAAACACTCATAACTATCGGCACTATTCTCCATGCCAACAAACTGCAATTTATGCTTACCCTTAGGAAGTTTAATCTCTGCAATATCATCACTCTGCGCCATACCAATCTCCTTGCCGAAGCGCAAAATACGACAATCCAAGTCAGTCTCGATGCGCACGATAGCACCTTTTGTAGATGCGGCAGCGACACGTCCCCACTCAGCCAAAACAGGGCGAATACGATCGGCGACAAGTTCATTGATAGAGGCTTTAAACAACTGACCAAACATCACATCAGAGAACTGATGTTGACCCAAGCCCGCCATAACCTTAGTGGACAATCCAGCTGGAAGTGAGGTAAATGTACAGTCGGGATTAATCGGAATAAAGTGTTTGTGATTATCTACTGCATATTCAATCTCCTTACGCACCCAATCGTCATCGTTCAAGCAACGCTCCAACGAATTTGGAGTAAGCAAAAACATAAAGATAGGCGAGGAGTCG
Source organism: Alistipes sp. (assembly GCA_017391185.1). Classification (GTDB taxonomy): domain Bacteria; phylum Bacteroidota; class Bacteroidia; order Bacteroidales; family Rikenellaceae; genus Alistipes. The sequence continues at coordinate 763 of JAFOZN010000282.1, forward strand.
ATAGCATCCATAATACGTTTATCGAAGACTCCATCTTTCAACTCATCAAAATCCAAAAAGACCTTATAACCTCGCGCTTCAAGCTCGGTTTTCAGGATTCTTGCTTTATCGGCACCACCTACTCGGCGGTAACTTATGAATATATCGTATTCTTTGTGAGTCATATTCGGTTGAGATTAGCAACTTTTATTTTTAATATTGACAAATATACAATCATATATTTAGATTTTAAAATCATCACAGAGGTATTTTTCTCTCGTTAGGTATAATAATTGCCATAATACGTCATAATAATAACATAGAGTGTAGGGGTTGAGATACAACTATAAGTTTTATTTATACAACCATAGAAAATATCTTGCGAAAAATACTTGACAAAAAGAGAACTTAGAAATATCTTTGCATTAGAAAAATAAACAGAAATAATAACCTTAATAAAAATAAAAAAAACTATGAAAAGCGTAAAAGGAACTTTGACAGAGCAGAATCTTCTTAAGTCATTCGCAGGCGAGAGCCAGGCTCGCAATCGTTATACATTCTTTGCAAGCGTAGCTAAGAAAGAGGGCTACGAGCAGATCTCAGGCATCTTCATGGAGACAGCCGAGCAGGAGAAGGAGCACGCAAAGAAGTTCTTCAAGTATTTGGAGGGTGGTGATGTGACAATCACAGCATCATATCCAGCAGGTATCATCAGCACAACAGCCGAGAACTTGAAGGCTGCAGCAGCAGGTGAGCACGAGGAGTGGGATCTTCTCTATGCTGAGTTTGCAAAGGTAGCAGACGAGGAGGGCTTCCCAGAGATCGCAGAGACATTCCGTCAGATCGCTAAGGTAGAGGCTGAGCACGAGCGCCGTTATTTGAAGCTCTTGAGCCGTATCGAGGCAGGTAACTTCTTCGTACGTGAGGAGGCTATTACATGGCAGTGCCGTAACTGCGGTTATGTTATCGGTGAGACAACTGAGGCTCCTGCAAAGTGCCCAGCATGTGCACACCCACAGGCATTCTTTGAGCCAAAGAAGGAGAATTATTAGTAGATAATAATCAGGTAGATTTGAGGCTGTCTAACTCATGGGTTGGACAGCCTCATTGTTTATATACCTGGGATATATTTTCGGGTATCGGTCATAAAGCGATTATATCGCATACGAGCATCAGCAGAGAGCGAAATAGTATCGGCCACAAAGTGTGGCAAAACCTCATACTTAGGAAGATTTACCCATACAGGAATTAACTTCAAGTGATAGTTAAACTCACCGACTGCAACTTCCTCAATATCAATCTGAGCCATCAACCCGCCATCGCGCGGCGGAGTGCGTTGATTGGAGATGAAATTACCCAAAGAATAGAGCGTGATACGCCCCAAAGAATCGACCTCGTAGGGTTGTATTACATGAGGATGACTTCCCACGATTAAGTCCACACCATGACGGTGTAAAAACTCCTTAATACGAACTTGCGAAGGATGGGGTTTTCGCTCATATTCGTTGCCCCAATGCACAAGAGCGACCACGCAATCACACTCAGAGCGAGGGATCGACTTTAGATGCTGGGCCATGATAACAGTATCAATCTGATTTACTACCACACCTTTGGGAAGTGGGATGCCATTTGTTCCGTAGGTATAATTTACAAAGGCAAAACGGATGCCACCACGCTCAATATATTTCACTGCGTTTTTGACATAATCTGCACTATCAGCATAAACACCAACACGTTCTATGGCTAGAGAATCGAGTATGCGAATAGTATTCTGCACACCTCGGCGGCCACGATCGAGGCAATGGTTATTAGCCATTGCAGCCAAATCAACACCTATGCGGAGAATCTCAACGCCCAATGCTGTAGGAGATTTAAATGTAGGGTAGCCCGAATATGGTCCGCTATCGGACAAGGTGGTTTCGAGATTTACAATAGAGATATCGGCCTCTCTGAAGAAGGATTCTACATATTTAAAACATGGAGTGTAGTCGTATGTGCAACTATCTGCTTGCAGAGCAGACTTGAGTTGCTCTTCGTGTTGCATCAAATCACCTACAGCCAAAATTCTCGCTCGGCGCAAGGGTGGAGTGGGTGTAGGTTCTTGCTCGCACGATGGAGTCTGTGGCTGGGGGATCAACCACACGGGGAGGATCGCCACAACCACCATCAGAAATATCAATATAATATGTGTTATCTGTCGCATAACTGAGTCAAAATTAAGAATTTTTCGCACAATATGAGAGAAAAGAGACAAAAATTGGGCGAATTTGAGTATCTTTATCAAAAATTTAAGATATGACAAGCAAATTCAGACTCTTATTATGCGTAATTTTCGCTCTTTTCATCTCCTCGCTTTCGGCTAAGGAGATATCTATAATCCCACTTCCAGCAAAGATGGAGCTAAAGAGTGGGGAATTTACCCTCAAAGAGAAGGCAAAGGTATATATTGCCGACAAAAATGGAGCCTTTGAAAAGGTGTATAAGAGATGGGAGAGTAAATTTGAAAATTACACTCAAATCGAGCTGCAACAGACAAGAAACGAAAAGAGAGCATCGTTAGCGATCATCCAAAACCCTAAACTCAAGGCTGAGGCATATCATCTGAGCGTAAAGACCGAGGGAATACGGATTGAGGCTTCGGATGCAGCTGGTCTATATTATGCGTTACTTAGCTTGGAGCAACTCTCTTGCGTTGAGCTACTTGCGGGTGTGAAGGTCAAGAATTGGGATAGGTCATTTCCATGTGTAGAGATAGAAGATACCCCAAGATTCGGTTGGCGAGGCTTTATGCTCGATGAAGGACGTCATTTCTATGGAAAGGATGAGGTCAAAAAGATTATAGATGCAATGGCGCGATATAAGATGAATCGCTTCCATTGGCATCTGACTGAGGATCAGGGTTGGCGTATAGAGATCAAAAAATACCCTAAACTCACAGACGTAGGAGCTTGGAGAGAGAGTAGGGTATTGGCCTACGGAGAAGTTAAACCAGACGGTAAGCGTTATGGTGGATTCTACACACAAGAGGATATTAAAGAGGTCGTAGCATATGCCAAAGAGCGTTTCATAGAAATCATCCCAGAGATTGATATCCCTGGACACTCTCAGGCTGCAGTAGCCTCATATCCAGAGTTCTTGGCATGTGATCCAGAGAAGAAGCATGAGGTGTGGTTATGGCAGGGTATATCTACCGATGTTATCAATGTTGCCAATCCCAAAGCGGTAGAATTTGCCAAGGATGTGATTGATGAACTTACGGAGCTATTCCCATTTGGATATATCCATTTAGGAGGTGATGAGTGTCCCGTAAACAAATGGCAGAAAAACAAAGAGTGTCAAGAACTTTTGCAGAAGATTGGTTCTGAGAACTACCGCGATTTGCAGATTCATTTTTACAAACAGCTAAAGGATCATATCGCACAAAAACCAGCCGATAAGCAGCGTAAACTTATCTTCTGGAATGAGGTTTTACATGGCAACACAAAGCCACTTGGCGAGGATATTACCATCATGGCATGGATTGGAGCTGATCAAGCAGCGTTAAGTGCGGCAAAGCGTGGAATGAACACTATCCTTACACCACAGATACCTTATTATATAAATAGGCGTCAATCGAAGCTTGAGACAGAGCCACGCTCACAAGGTTGGGGAACAGAAACGGTAGAGGCTGTATACAACTATATACCGATGAAGGGTGCCGAGACTACAGAGTTGCAAAATAGATACATGGGTGTGCAGGCTAACTTCTGGACAGAGTGGGTAGAGGAGGCGTCAATCGTGCAATACCTGATGTTCCCACGCTTGGCTGCGGTAGCCGAAGCGGGTTGGACACCGCAAGAGAAGCGTAAATATGAGGATTTTCTCCAGAGACTACAAGCTGAGAGCGAGTATTATAGACTCAAGGGGTTGAATTACGGAAAGCATGTGATACAGTAAAGAACCAGAGAGGGTGCTAACGAAAAGTTAGACACCCTCTCTTGGCTTTAAAACTACTCTGCGAGTTTAGAAATTATCCTGAATCATGATGCTGGCGCGATTAGCTGTTGCCTTCTCAGAATTCATATTTTTGCGCGAACCACGAAGATACTCGACCGCAAGACGGAGATTATC
>JAFOZN010000283.1 GCA_017391185.1 Alistipes sp.
ATCTTCCAAGATCGTGGTGGCGTAGGTCGCGTACCAACAGTTATGCCATGTAAGTGGGTTGACGGATGGCCTATTTTGGGTGATGAGAACGGCAACGTAGGCTCTATCATGCAAAAGAAGCTTGTAGTAGATAAAGATTGTAAGGGTATCTTGGGTAGCGATGATTTCAACTCTAAGAAACTCTCACTATATTGGCAGTGGAATCACAATCCTATAGATGAGGCGTGGTCACTCTCAGAGCGTAAGGGCCACCTCAGACTCACAACTGCACGCAAGGTTGATAACCTCTTCGTAGCTCCTAACACCATTACTCAGCGTATGGAGGGTCCTAAGTGTAGCGCAAGAGTCAAGATTGACCTAAGTGGCATGAAGGATGGCGATGTAGCTGGTTTCAGCGCATTCAACGACTACGCAGGTGTGTTGGCAGTAGAGATGAAGGGTGGTGAGAAGAGCTTAACTATGTCGGCTCAGAATGCTATCTTCGAGCGCGGTCGCAACCACGGTATCGAGAGTGTAGAGATCGAGGAGCATGGTAAAATACAGCTCACCAACGACATAATCTACCTAAGAATCGATGGCGATTTTACGAACCGTCAGGACAAGGCTTCGTTCTATTACAGTTTCGACAACAAGGAGTGGAAGGAGTTCGGCAAGAGTATCCGCATGCGTTTCGATTATAGAAAATTCTTCATGGGTACGAAGTACGCTATTTTCAACTACGCTACTAAGCAAACAGGCGGTTATATCGATGTTGACTATTTAGACTATCAACGTGCAAACGACAGAGTAATAATTAATAACTAAAACTATGAGACTATTTCTATCACTTATTTTACTCAGTCTGCTTATGCCTTGTGCATCTATGGCAGATAACAAGAAGGATAAGAACAAGCCACAGGCTGAGTACACCCACTACAAGGCAGGAAACCCATATCTTCCTCTTTGGGAGCATTTGCCTGATGGCGAGCCACGAGTATTTGAGGATCCAGACAATCCTGGCAAATACCGTATCTATATCATCGGCTCACACGATTTGAGAAACACAAGTTATTGCGGCCCAGATATCAGAATGTGGTCTGCACCTGTGGAGAATCTCGCTGCATGGCGTGATGAGGGTGCAATCTTCACTTACCCTGCCGATGGCAAATGGGACGTTATGTATGCTCCAGACTTGGTAGAGGTTAAGCGCAAGGATGGTAAGAAGGAGTATTACCTCTATCCTCACAGCCGTGGCTGGAGACGTGAGGCATTTGTGGCTAAGAGCTCTCGTCCAGATGGCCCATTTACTGTAATTAATGCAAGCGAGGATGGAAAAAGTGCTATCCGCGGTAGTGTGATGGGATTTGATCCATCTGTATATATTGATTACATTACAGATCCTAACGATCCAGATTATGAGATCGGTTTCCGCGCATACGGTTTCTGGGGATTCCAGCGTTCACAGGCAGCTGAGTTGGATCAGAACACAATGTATTCGGTAAGACCAGGACGTGAGATTATCAACTTCTTTATCCCTGCAAGTAGCCGTTACGGTCAGATTCGCGATCCAAAGGGAACAACTTATCCACATGTATATAAAGATGAGGATTTGACACGTTTTAACTTCTTCGAGGCTGCATCAATCCGAAAAGTAGGTAATAAGTATGTATGGATCTATAGCGGTTATTCAGGCCCTGACTACGGACTCTTCAGCACAAACTCAGCCCTCAGATATGCATATGGTGATTCACCATTGGGTCCTTGGAAGAGTGGTGGTGTGTTGGTAGATTCACGCGCTCCAGTTCTAAATCAGGATGGTTCTGCATTGCAGACTACATATTCGGGACACAACACACACGGTAGTATCGAGCTCATAAACGATCAGTGGTATGTTTTCTATCACCGTGCGCCACGTGGTTTCGGTTTTGCTCGTCAGCCAGTTGTTGCGCCTGTAACAATAGAGTGGGATGAGAAATCTGTTGCTGAGGGCGGTAAGGTTGTTATCCGCGGTTTCGATCCTTACGCTCCAAACAAGACGTGGAGTGCAAAGGCTGCCAACGGTCAGGAGTATACTGGTGCTGAGGTTACATCAGAGGGATTCCACATCTATGGTCTTGATCCTTACGCATATTACTCGGCTGGTTACGCTTGCTACCTCTCTGACATTGGCCTGCAGAAGGACTCTTGGGATGTTTGGGATAACAGCATGGTAGTAGGTGGTATCCGCAACGGCAATATCATCGGTTACAAATACTTCGGTTTCGGAGGTTTGGATCAGGATAAGAATGGTTTGAAGGCATTTGAGGGCACTAAGAAGGGTAACGATACGCACTTCAACCTCTTCCTTGAGCCAAAGAGCGACAAGTCTTTCAAGATCAGCGTATGGATGGATGGTCCATGGGATAATGCTACATGGAAGGGTAAGAAGATCGGTGAGATCAACGTAGCAGCCAACTCTAAGAAGGAGGTTACTCAGTACAGCATCAACGTATCTGAGGCTGTTGATGGCATCGGCAAAAAGCACGCCATCTACTTGGTAGTTGAAGGTCCTCAGGGTAGAGAGGAGTTGGCCGACATCCACGGTTTGGGCTTCAGCTCTAAGACTAAGAAGATCGAGCGCCCTGTAGCGCCAAAGGTAACAATCAAGGCTAATGGCAAGGCTTTGGAGATTCCTCAGATTCCTATCCGCTCGACAGACGAGAATGGTCTCTTGGGTGAGAACGATTACGAGGTTAAGTGCAAGGTTGATGGAGAGAAGTTGCCTAAGATTACAGCTTCGGCTGACAACAAGCAGGTGAAGATCTCTATCCATAAGGATGCTGATTCACAGTTCGGTTCTACAGTCGTTGAGTGCACATACAATAATCAGGTGAAGCGTTACCATGTAAAGTTCGAGAAGTAATTTTACGATTGTACTTTAAAGCAGAAGGGCTAACTCCAAGTGGGGTTAGTCCTTCTCTATTTATATATGTGTTGTATATTCTCACTAATTTTATTACCTTTGGAGGGATAAATATGAAATTCTAACTAAAAACTAATTTAATATGAAGAGATTTTTCTTTACACTTTTGCTTGCTATCGCTGTGGGCGCTACCACATCTGCTTTAGCATGCACCAACTTTATCATCACCAAAGGTGCCTCAACAGATGGCTCTATATTGGTATCTTATGCTGCTGATTCACACCAGCTCTACGGTTGCCTTTATAAGTACAACCCACTCAAGAAGATGCCTAAGATGATGCCCGTAACAGAGTGGGACACAGGTAAGTATATGGGCGATATTCCTACCGTAGCCAACACATACGCTACAGTAGGTAACATGAACGAGCACTCGCTCATCATCACCGAGACTACATTTGGTGGCCGTGAGGAGCTCTACGATCCTAAGGGAATCATGGATTACGGCTCACTCATCTACATAACCTTGCAGCGCGCCAAGACCGCACGTGAGGCTATCGAGATTATTGTAGATTTGGCAAATACATACGGTTACGCATCAAGCGGTGAGAGTTTCTCTATCGCCGATACAAACGAGGCTTGGATTATGGAGCTTATCGGCAAGGGTGAGGATGATAAGGGTATTGTATGAGTTGCTCGCCGCATCCCTGACGGATATGTTTGCGCCCACGCCAATCAGGCTCGCATCACAACATTCCCATTGAATGACAAGGAGAATTGCTTATATGCTCCAGATGTGATCACTTTTGCTCGTAAGAAGGGTTATTTCTCAGGTAAGGACGAGGAGTTCTCATTCTGTGACGCCTACGCTCCGCTGGATTTCGGGGCAATGCGTGGCTGCGAGGCTCGTGTATGGGCATTCTTCCGCTCAATAGCTGATGGAATGGAGCAGTATGAGGATTTTGCAATGGGTTACAACAAGGACAACAGAATGCCTCTTTGGGTAAAACCTTCGAAGAAGATCTCTCCTAAGCAGGTCTTTGACGGTATGCGTGACCACTATGAGGGTACAAAGATGGATATGACCAAGGATTTGGGTGCAGGCGGTCATGGGTTGCCATATCGTTGGCGTCCAATGTCTTGGAAGGTGGATGACAAGACTTATGTAAACGAGCGCGCTATCGCGACTCAGCAGACAGGCTTCTGGGTTGTAGGTCAGGCTCGCCCTGGTAAGACTGGTATCCTTTGGTTTGGTGTTGATGACGCCGCAACATCTTGTCTTACACCTATCTACTGCAACACCACAAAGGCTCCTGAGTGTATGGCAGAGGGTAATGGCTCTATGTTGGAGTACACTCCTACATCAGCATTCTGGCTCTTCAACCGTGTCACCAACTTTGCATATATGCGCTACGATATGATGTCAGCAGATATTCGCAAGGTAGTGGATAAGTGGGAGAACGAGATGCTTAAGGAGGTCGAGAAGATAGATGCTAAGGCTGCTCAGATGTCTGCTAAGGCTCAGAAAAAATACCTCACAGAGTATAGTTGCGCTACGGCTCAGACTTTGTTTGAGAATTGGAGCCGTTTGGATAAGTATTTGCTCCTAAAATATATGGATGGTAACCTAAAGAGCGAGCATAAG
>JAFOZN010000284.1 GCA_017391185.1 Alistipes sp.
TACGGTGAAAAAATATCGGTTGGGCATAATGTTTTTGGTGTTGATGGGACTCCTCGTGGGTTTCATCCCACCTATCAACGCCCAGACCGAAGGCGAGAATGATCCAGAGAAGAAGAAGCCTCGCTTGGAGATTCCCGACTCGCTGCGTGCAACATATAAATTCACCGATGCGCTGAAGCGTTACCACATCCATCAGGATACGCTTGGGGCAATGAAACTCTTCGAGGAGGCTCTCCAGATAGACTCCACACACTCGCCTACGCTCTATCAGATGGCGAGCCACTACCTAAGGGAGGATGTCAAGCGTGCCAACTCATTGGCGGGCAAGGCCTACGAGCAGGATACCACAAGCCGTTGGTACACAGCTCTATATGCCCAAAGCTCGGTCATCATGGGTGACTACGAAAAGGCTCTGCCACTCTATCGCCGACTCTTGGAGATGGATAAGACCAACCCCGATACCTATCGAGTCTTGGCTCTGCTCTATCAGCAACGCCAGCAGCCATATTCGGCTATCTCGGTGTTGGACTCAGCTGAGATGAGAGTGGGTAAATACGATGAGATGACAGCCCTGAAACGCCGTCTGCTCATCACCACAGGCCAGACCGAGCGTGCCATCAAGGAGGCTCTGGAGCAGGTCGAGGAGGCTCCCTACGAGCCTAAAAACCTTTTGGCTCTGGGACAGACCTATATGGTGGCGGGCAAGGATTCGTTGGCAGATGAGACTCTAAAGCGCGCCATCGAGATGGACTCTACCAACATAGAGACTCTGATGACCTATGCCGATTTGGCCACTCACCGAAAGGATATGACCTCATATCTCAAGACGATGAGGATGCTCTTTGCGCAGGATAGCTACCCGATGGAGAAGAAGTTGGAGATCGCCAAGATGCTCATGAAGGATCATAAGTTCTACGGCCGATACTTCTACGACATAGGTGCTTTGGTATCCACGCTGATGATAAAATATCCGACACAGAAGCAGGTGATAGATCTCTATGGCGAACACCTCTTGGCGGGTGGCGATGTGAAGATGGCTGTGCGCCACTTCAAGCTCCACCTCAAGGATGAGCCACCACAATTGGATTACTATATGGCCGTAATAGATATGGAGGAGTATCTCAAAAATGCCGACTCGGTGGACTACTACGTCACTCGCGCCGCAGAGGTATTCCCCGATGATCCCAAGCTCTATATCCGCAAGGCCAACCGCCAATACGTAAAGGGCGATCTCGATGCTACGGTAGAGAGTTTCAAACACGCCCTCTCGCTCACCTCCGACAGCCTGATGCAGGGCGAAATTTGGGGTTACATAGGCGATACATATCACGCTATGGCCGAAAGACGCATCACGCAACTCAAGGCCAAAATCAAGCGCGACACATCGGCCTATCCCGTAAAGCTCAAGCCCCAAAAGGCGCAGGAGTTGTGCTACGCGGCCTATGATAATGCTCTGAGACTCAATGGCGACAACGCCATGGTGCTGAACAACTATGCCTACTTCCTCTCGGAAGAGGAGCGCGACTTGGGCAAGGCTTTGGAGATGTCATCCAAGGCGATAAAACTTACGCAAAACAACCCTACATTCCTCGATACACATGCGTGGATTCTCTACCTCTTGGATCGCAAGGAGGAGGCTCGCACGTTTATGCGTCAGGCACTCTCGCTCGACAGCGAGGGCAACGCTACGCTGATGCTGCACTATGGCGATATACTCTTTTCGCTGGGCGAGAAGTTTATGGCCGAGACCTATTGGAAAAAGGCTCTGGATGCGGGTGCAGAGAAGGCCGAGGTGGAGCGCCGTTTGGAGTACTCGAAAACAAACGCTTCGGGGGTGAAGATTCATAACGTAGAGTCGAAACGGGAGTAAGAGCTATGAGGTTGGCAAAGTTCTATATTTCGCTTTTGGTGATGATGCTGCTTGGGGCGGTGTCCACACCTCTTATGGCTCAGAAAAAGGAGCAGCTCTCGGCTCAGGAGAAGGCTCGCATCGAGGAGCAGAGACGCATCATCGAGGAGCTGGAGGAGCAGGTAAAGCAGGATGAAAAGCGACTCAACGAGATCAAGAAGGATAAATCTACGGCTCTCAGGCGTGTGAACTCCATCACCAATCAGATCAACTCGCGTAACACCCTGCTAAACCGCACCGAGAAGGAGATAAACTCCATCGAGAAGAATATCGAGAACAACAACAAGATGATTACGCTCACCTCGCAGAAGCTCACAGACGAGCGCGAAAAGTATGCCGAGATGGTGCGCGAGGCCTATCGTAACCATAGGCAAAATAACTATATAACATATATTTTGGCATCGAAGAGTTTCTCGGACATCTCGCGCCGTATAGCCAATATACGTGCTGTGGCCGAACTCCGTGCCGAGCGCATGCACCGCATAGATTCGCTCAATAATTCGCTCTCGGAGCAACAACTCACGCTCTCGGAGCGTATGCAGTCGCTCGACTCTGTCCAGCGCAAGGCTGAGGCCCAGAAACTCAAACTCCAGAGCGATGTCAAGGCCGCCAAGCAGGCGATGAATCAACTCTCCACGAAGGAGCGTGCCGCGCTGAAGGAGAAGATGGAGAGCGAGGAGCTTCTGGATGCCGCCATCAACGAGTTGCGCAAGCTCACCAAGGGTAATACCGAGGGTGCTTCCTTCTCACGCACGACCTCTAACCTTAATCTGCCTGTGGATGGGGGTAAGGTGCGCCGATATAAGGGTAATATGGCCGAGATTGTGGGCGCAAAGGGGGCTTCGGTTCGCACGATTTATGACGGCAAGGTCGTGGAGGTCAAGCGCAATAGAATAAATGGCAAATATGACGTTTTTGTGGCGCATGGAGAGTATATCACTTCGTATGCGAATATGGATGAGGTGAGTGTGGAAAAGGGGCAGAAAGTCGCTAAAAATAGCCATATCGGCGAGGTGGGCTCTTCGGTCAATGTCACCACCATGGAGAGCGAATATAAGTTGGTATTCGGTATCTACTCGCCCAACCCCAAGGAGACCATGCGCGCCGCCGACTGCTTTAAGAAAAAGTAATACCATCTATGGTTAGATATTATAACGATCAGACAAATTTCCGCCTAAGAGACAAGCGCAAAATAGCCTCTTGGCTCAAGGCCGTAGCCCAAGAGGAGGGTTACGCTCTGGGCGATGTGACATATATATTTTGCTCCTCTGAGGTACACCGCAAGATGAACATTGACTTCATCGGTCACGACTACTTTACCGATGTGATCACCTTCGATTATAGCGACCTCAAGGGCGAGGGTATAGTATCGGGCGATATCTTTATAGATGTGGATACGGTCAAGGATAACGCCCGCATCTACGGTGCTACCTTCACAAGCGAGATGCACCGCATCATAGTCCATGGAGTGCTGCACCTCTGCGGTCAGAAGGACAAGACTCCGCGAGCCGAGAAGCAGATGCACCGCAAGGAGGATAAATATCTTAAACTATTGAGTGAGATGTAGTTATGGCGGCACAACAACCAAACCGAGATCTCTACACATACGATGTGATAGTCGTGGGCGCAGGTCACGCAGGATGTGAGGCTGCTTCGGCGGCGGCACGTCTGGGCAACAAGACTCTGCTGCTGACGATGGATATGACCAAGATGGCTTCGATGTCGTGTAATCCAGCTGTGGGTGGAGTAGCCAAAGGTCAGATAGTCAGAGAGATAGACGCTTTGGGCGGTAGGATGGCTATGATTACCGATCGCTCTACGATACAATTCCGCATGCTCAATCGCTCGAAGGGTGCCGCTATGTGGAGCCCTCGCGCACAGTGCGACAAGGCGGAGTTTTCGCGCCTCTGGCTCAGGGAGCTGGAGCAGACCGACAACCTCTACATCTGGCAGGATGCGGCGGTGGAACTGCTCACCAATCAGGCGGGCGAAAAGCCCAAGGCGACAGGCATACGCACCAGAATGGGCGTGGAGTTTCGTGCCGAGGCGGTGATACTGACCGCTGGTACATTCCTCAGCGGAGTGATGCACTGCGGTGAGCGACAAGCCGAAGGAGGTAGGGCAGGAGATGAGGCTTCGCACGGCATCACCGAGTCGCTCCTCAAGCTCGGATTCGAGGCTGGACGCATGAAGACGGGTACTCCTGCGCGCATAGATGCCCGTACGGTAGATTTCAGCGTGATGGAGCCTCAGGAGGGTGATGCTGAGCCATCGAAATTCTCGTTTTCATCTGATACTGAGGCTGTTAAGGAACAGAAACCTTGCCACTTGGTATATACTTCACTCGCTGTTCATGACTCACTCAGAGAGGGTTTTGACCGTTCGCCACTCTTCAACGGTACGATACAGGGCATTGGTCCTCGCTACTGTCCGAGCATCGAGGATAAGCTACGCACCTTTGCCGAAAAGGAGCAACATCAGCTATTTTTAGAGCCTGAGGGTAGATATACCAACGAGCTATATATAAATGGCTTCTCATCTTCTCTGCCACAGGAGATTCAGCTCAAGGCTCTGCGACAGATCAAGGGTTTGGAGCAGGCACACGTCTATCGCCCAGGTTACGCCATAGAGTACGATTACTTCCCACCCACGCAGTTGCGCCACTCGCTGGAGACCAAACTCGTAGAAAACCTATTCTTTGCTGGTCAGGTAAACGGTACAACAGGTTACGA
>JAFOZN010000285.1 GCA_017391185.1 Alistipes sp.
CTCGGTCGTTTATATTTATGAATGATATTTTGTAGTTAATGATCATTATCCTTATATTTGCACTTCGGAAGGAAGAGAAAAATAAAGTAATAAAATATGATTGATATGAAAAAGTTTTTTAAATCTATGATTTTGGTGGCAGTTGCCACTATCGCATTGGCTGGTTGCAAGAGTGGTTTTAAAAGTGATTTTCTTGATCGCGTGCCAGGCAAGTGGGTGTTGGTAAATGTATATCCTGATGATGCTGCAAAATATGTTATGGAGGGTGATGTCGTAACTTTAGAGAAAGATGGTAAGGCAAAGATAGAGACCTCACAGACCTCAGGTTTGGAGAATATGCGTTGGTCTTATACGGCCGATATGCAGACAGGCGAGAGCGAGTTTGGAGTTTTGGCAGATAAGAAGGTTATCGGAGGTAGTTCAGCAGATTCTATTTATTTGTTCTATGGTATAGTGGTTTCTTCTTCTGATGATTATATGAAGTTGCAATATACTGACGATAAGTATGTGACCTATACATACGAGCTTAAGCGTCAGAAGTAGTATATCAAGCTATAGCAAAAGCCGAAATCTGCATTATGCGGATTTCGGCTTTTTTGCTATCTACTCTTTCTCGGCGTTTATAATCATGCGGCACATCCTTTCGCGGGCGCGATGGATCTGAGTCTTTACCGTACCCATCGGCAGACGAAGTTTCTCGGCAATCTCCTCGTAGGAGTAATCCTCCAAAAAACGCATCGTAAAGAGTGTGCGATATTGTTCGGGTAGATTGTTGATATAGTTTTCGATCTGTGAGCGTTGTTGCAGATTTATCAGATTCTCTTCGGGAGAGGGGGTGCTGGCTACAGGTGCCGAGAAACGCTCATCGATCGAGAGATCCTCTTGACGGCGGCGTTCAAAGTCGATGTGGGTGTTGCGAGCGATGGTATATACCCACTGACCGAAGGTGTATTCGGGTGAGTAGCGTTGCAGATTGATATAAACTTTGATAAAGGTCTCTTGTAGCAGATCCTCCGTATCATCGGCAGAGGTCGAGCGTTGTAGAAAAAGGCGGCGTATGGCATCGTTGTATCTGTTGAAAAGATACTCAAAAGCCATGTCATCTCCGCCGAGCGAAAGCTCTACCAGATGTTTGTCATCTGCAATGATGTACTCCTCTATTTCCATGCCGAGCTATCTTTGCGAATCATCATCATGCGCACAGACAACATGAGCAATGGGTTAATCAAATCAAATAGGAAATAGCGTAGGCCTACACCCTTTTCGCCGACACGTTTAGCTATGGAAAGCGTACGCAGTAGGGCTACAAGGTAACGCACAATGAGCAGTATGAAGGCTGCTAATTTATACTCCAACGGCATGAAAATCAGCGCAGCAAGTATCGTGATGAAGAAGAGTGCTTGGCTGCAAATATCCCACTCGATGGCGTTTTTGATGCCTATTGGATAGTAGCGATAGGTCTCACCATAGTGGCGAAGCTGTCCTATCCACCACTTCATGCCACCCCATGCGTGCTCTATCATCGAACCTTTGGGGATAAGTACCACACTGGAGTTGTTATTACGTGCGATGCTCTGGATAAAGAGATCATCCTCGCCGATATTCATACTCAGATAGTTGAAGCCTCCGACCTTGAAATATAGCGACTTGGTGAAACCGATGTTGTGGCGTGTGCCGCGATATGTGTTGCGCTTTACAGCCTGCGCCAACCAATAGATCGAAGTTTGGAGATTTGACATTCGCATCAGATAGTTTGAAAGCCCCTTCTTTGGCTCTAAAGCTGAGTATCCGAGGATAATTTCACCGCGCATAAAGGCCTTGCCCATCATTGCTAACCACTGCTCCGAAGCGGGTGAGGTGCTATTGGTGGTGAGTATGATATGCTCGTTGTGAGCGGCTTTGATGCCGAGATTGATAGCCTGCTTAACCGAGATAGGGAAGCGAGGGTTGTAGTCAAATTTTGTCACCGTGAGGTTGGGGTGCATCAGGCGCTGACGGGTGAGCTCCTCGTAGAAATCACCATCGGCTCCCACATATACTATCACCACCTCAAATGTGGCTCCATATTGTTGGGCGAAGAGCTGTGGCAGACGCTCGTCAATATAGGCGTAATCCTCTGAAAAAATGGGGACTACGATAGAGATTGGGGGTTCTGAATCGAGTATCTTTTTACGGCGAGAATTACGAAATGTCGCCACCTTGCGATAGACGATAAGATAATAGTAGAGCTGGATGAAAAAGAGTGTGATGATGGCTATTGCCAACGAAAACCCTTGCCAGCCGTAGTGTTGAAGTATGTAATCAATATATTGCATAAATCTAATCAAGTGATAATTTCGACAAAGATACTCTTTTCGCTCGAAACGGCATAGTAAAAAGTGAATTTTCTCACTCTATGAGTTCCTAAATTTATGCCTCGGATCATCTAAAATGTAATTATATGGTATATCATGTGGTTTTTCGTGCGTAAAGAGTCAATATTTGGAGGAAAAATCGTAACTTTGTACGAATTATATGCCCATGTTTTTGAAGTGGGCGCAAAGAGCGTAGAAAATATGAAATTTACACTTGAACATAAAGCACCCTCATCGAAGGCGCGCGCAGGTTTGATCCAGACAGATCATGGCCCGATACAGACTCCGATTTTTATGCCTGTGGGTACTGCTGCGGCGATGAAGGGTATCTTCCATCGTGATCTTAAAGAGGAGGCCAAGGCGCAGATTATCTTGGCCAATACCTACCATCTCTATCTGCGTCCCGGTATGGATATTATCGAGAAGGCGGGAGGTGTGCATCGCTTCTCGACATGGGATGGCCCGATGCTCACAGATAGTGGCGGTTTTCAGGTATTCTCCCTCTCGGATTGCCGTAAGCTCAAAGAGGAGGGTTGTCATTTCCGTTCACATATCGATGGCTCGAAACACCTATTTACGCCAGAGAGTGTGATCGATACCGAGCGTACTATCGGTGCCGATATCATGATGGCATTCGATGAGTGCCCTCCGGGTGATGCTCCATATGATTATGCTGCCAAGTCGTTGGCTTTGACCGAGAGATGGTTGGATCGATGTTTCAATCGCTACCATCAGACTCAGCCCAAGTGGGGACACTATCAGTCGCTATTCCCCATCGTGCAGGGTTGCTCATACCCAGAACTCAGAGCCAAGGCGGCAGAGAATGTTCAGCAATACGATGCCGATGGATATGCTATCGGAGGTTTGGCTGTGGGAGAGCCTACCGATGTGATGTACTCTATGATTGAGGTTGTAAATGCAGTCTTGCCTGAGCATAAGCCTCGCTATTTGATGGGTGTGGGTACGCCAATCAATATCTTGGAGGCCATAGACAGGGGTGTAGATATGTTCGATTGTGTGATGCCTACGCGTAATGGCCGCAATGGTCAGATCTTCACCAGCGAGGGTACTATCAACTTAAGGAACAAGAAGTGGGAGGATGATTTCTCGCCACTTGATCCTATGGGTGTAAGTTTTGTTGACCATCAATACTCTAAGGCCTATGTTCATCACCTGACGGTGAGCAAAGAGATGTTGGCGGCGCAGATTGCATCTTTGCATAATGTG
The DNA here is from genome assembly GCA_017391185.1 of Alistipes sp. Taxonomy (GTDB): domain Bacteria; phylum Bacteroidota; class Bacteroidia; order Bacteroidales; family Rikenellaceae; genus Alistipes. The sequence goes on from JAFOZN010000285.1 coordinate 3,582, forward strand.
GCCTTCTACCTGTGGTTGGTGGGTGAGGCGCGTAAACACATCATCGCGGGCGATTTTGCTCAGTGGAAACCTATGATGGTGGAGAAGTTGGGCCGTAGATTATAAATCCTATGAAGAAGAGACTGAATTTTTCATTCCCAGGTTTTAAGATTCTTGACCGATATATTTTGGCCAAGTTCTTGGGTACATATATCTTCGCCATAGCGATGATTACGGTGATCTTGGTGGTCTTCGACTATGCCGAGCGAGTGGATAGCTTTACCGAGTCGCACGCCCCGGTGACGGATATTATCTTCGATTATTATATCAACTTCATCCCCGACTTTATCAATCAGTTCAGTGGCCTGTTTACATTTATCTCGGTAATCTTCTTTACATCGAAGATGGCATATCAGACCGAGATTATCGCCATGCTGTCGGGAGGAGTGAGTTTCCGCCGTCTGATGTGGCCATATTTTTTGGGTGCTTTTGCCATCATGACGCTCTCGCTCTCGCTGAATCTGTGGGTTATCCCC
>JAFOZN010000029.1 GCA_017391185.1 Alistipes sp.
GATGCAGTTCCAGCTTCAGTAAAGCGCATCTGCGTTTTGGATCGTACCAAGGAGCCAGGAGCAAATGGCGAGCCTTTGTATCTTGACGTGAAGGATATGTTCTATGGCAAGGAGAATCAGCCATTGATTATCGGCGGTCGCTACGGTCTTTCATCTAAGGATACTACACCTGCTCAGATCTTGGCTGTTGTTGAGAATTTGTTTGCTGCAGAGCCAAAGAACCACTTCACAGTGGGTATCAACGATGACGTTACATTCCTCTCATTGCCAGTAGGCGAGGAGGTTGCCGTCTCTACAAATGGTACTTTCGAGGCGTTGTTCTTCGGTTTGGGTGCTGATGGTACTGTGGGTGCTAATAAGAACTCTATCAAGATTATCGGAGGTTCGACAGACAAGTATTGTCAGGCATACTTCAACTACGATAGTAAGAAGTCTGGCGGTTATACATCATCGCACCTTCGTTTCGGTGACAACCCAATCCGTTCACCATACTTGGTGACTACACCAGATTTCGTGGCTTGCCACGTTCCATCTTATGTAGATAAGTATGATGTATTGAAGGGCTTGAAGAAGGGCGGTTCATTCCTTTTGAACTCTGTTCATGATGCTGCTACTACTTGCGCTACATTGCCAGATCATATGAAGGCATATTTGGCTAAGAATAACATCAACTTCTATATCATCAACGCTACTAAGATTGCTGCTGAGTTGGGCTTGGGTAACCGTACCAATACTATCATGCAGTCTGCATTCTTTAAGATTGCCGAGGTTATCCCATTCGAGAAGGCTGTAGAGGAGATGAAGAAGGCTATCTTGAAGTCTTATGGTAAGAAGGGTGAGGATATCGTAAATATGAACTACGCTGCCGTAGATGCAGGTGGTTCGGCTGTTGAGAAGGTTGAGATTCCTGCCGAGTGGGCTTCTCTTTCAAGCGAGGCTGCTGCTAAGGTTGTAGACATGACTCGTCCAGAGTTCGTACGCAATGTTGTAGATCCTATCAATGCTCTCAAGGGTGATGACCTCCCTGTTTCAGCATTCAATGGCCGTGAGGATGGTACATGGGATAACGGTACTGCAGCTTATGAGAAGCGAGGTATCGCTGTGAATGTTCCTCAGTGGGATATCCAGAACTGTATCCAGTGTAACCAGTGTGCATACGTTTGTCCTCATGCTGCAATCCGTCCATTCCTCGCTACTGAGGAGGAGGCTGCGGCTACTGGTTTGGAGTGGAAGCAGGGCTTGGGCGAGACAAAGACATATAAGTTCCGTATTCAGGTTTCTCCACTCGATTGTACAGGTTGTAACAACTGTGTGGATGTATGTCCTGCCAAGAATAAGGCTTTGGTTATGCAGCCATTGGAGTCTCAGATGCCTCAGGCTCAGAATTGGGAGACTGTAAACAAGGTTGTAGGCTATAAGGAGGTTGTTGATAAGACTAAGTCTGTGAAAAACTCACAGTTTGCTCAGCCACTCTTCGAGTTCTCTGGAGCTTGTGCTGGTTGTGGTGAGACTCCATATATCAAGACTATCACACAGCTCTTTGGTGATAAGATGATGGTTGCCAACGCTACAGGTTGTACATCTATCTACTCTGGTTCGGCTCCATCTACTCCATATTGTACTAACGCTAAGGGCCAGGGTCCTGCGTGGGCTAACTCACTCTTTGAGGATAACGCCGAGTTTGGTTTGGGTATGCACGTAGGTGTTGAGAAGTTGCGTGACCGTATCCAGAAGAGAATGGAGAAGGCTATCGCCGAGTGTCCAAAGTGCTCTGAGGAGTTGAAGGCTACTATGCAGGAGTGGATCGAGAATCGTGGCTCATCGGCTAAGTCTGCTGAGGTTTCGGCTCGTTTGGTACCTATGATGGAGGCTTGCGGTTGCGATACATGTAAGTCTATCCTTGAGATGAAGGATTGGCTCGTGAAGAAGTCACAGTGGATCATCGGTGGTGACGGTTGGGGTTATGATATCGGCTTCGGTGGTGTTGACCATGTTTTGGCATCAGGCGAGGATGTGAATATCTTGATCGTTGATACAGAGGTTTACTCTAACACAGGTGGCCAGTCTTCTAAGGCTACTCCAGTGGGTGCTGTTGCTAAGTTTGCTTCGAGCGGTAAGCGTATCCGTAAGAAGGATATCGGTGCTATTGCTATGACATATGGTTATGTATATGTAGCTCAGGTATCTATCGGCGCATCACAGGCTCAGCTCTTCAACGTATTGAAGGAGGCTGAGGCTTATCCAGGTCCATCACTCGTTGTTGCTTATGCTCCATGTATCAACCATGGTATCAAGGGTGGTATGACTCGTACTCAGACCGTAGGTAAGCAGGCAGTTGAGTGCGGTTACTGGCACTTGTGGCACTACAATCCACAGTTGGAGGCTGAGGGTAAGAACCCATTCGTGATGGATTCTAAGGAGCCAGATTGGTCTAAGTTCCGCGACTTCTTGATGAAGGAGGTCCGCTATACTTCACTCCAGAAGGCATTCCCTGCAGAGGCTGAGGAGCTCTTCGCTGCGGCAGAGGAGAATGCTAAGTGGCGTTACAACAGCTACCAGCGTATGGCTAAGTTGGAGTATTAATACTCTTAAAATAGTTTTTCAAATTGCCTCGAATCTAAGGATTCGGGGCATTTTTTTTGCATTTTTACTTTAAAAATCTTATATTTGTATTGCCGTCCGTTAGAGGGTGGTAAAGGGGTGCTGATCGGAAGATCGGCTGAGATTATACCCATAGAAGCTGATGCAGGTAATGCTGCCGTAGCGAAGAGTGCCATAGTGCGCATATATTAGGTATATATTTTATATAGTAGCCCCTTTGTATATTTATACTTTGGGGCTTATGTTTTATATACCCGTAATGACCATCGCAGGCTCGGATAGTGGTGGTGGCGCAGGCATCCAAGCCGATATGAAGACCTTTTCGGCTTTGGGGTGTTTTGCTACTTCGGTCATAACTGCAGTCACGGCACAAAATACGCTTGGAGTTAGTGCTATCGAGCAACTCTCGCCAGAGATCATTTCATCTCAGATTCGTGCCGTGATGGATGATATTCAGCCTCGCTATATAAAAATAGGTATGGTGGGTAATAGCACCTCGATTGATGTGGTGGCCACAACGCTGAGTGGTTACGCATTGGATGGGCTTGTCCTTGATCCTGTAATGGTGGCTACGAGTGGTGATCGTTTGATGCGTGAAGATGCAGTATTTATCCTTAAAGAGAGGTTGATTCCTCTCTCTACACTCCTTACCCCTAATATCCCCGAAGCGGAGGTGCTCTCTGGGCAGAAAATAACACACCCCGAAGATATGCCTTGTGTAGCGCGCCGAATACTTGAATATGGCTGTAAAGGAGTACTCATCAAAGGAGGGCATCTTGAGGGCGTGACTAAGCAAGATTACCTGCTCTATAAGGATGCAGATGGGAATCTTCGGGAGCGTCTATTTTCTTTCGATACAATCAATACCCCCAACACTCATGGTACGGGATGTACTCTATCATCTGCCATTACTGCATTCTTGGCTCATGGTTATGAACTTGAGCAAGCTGTAATGTGTGGTAGAGAATACCTACATCAGGCATTAATCTCAGGTCAGGATGTGACGCTTGGCAGAGGTCATGGCCCCGTAAATCATTTTTTCAATCCTCAAAAACTTGTTAAAAATGCATAGAGTACAATTTATAACCCATTCCACACCTCGCTACGATTATTTGGCAGGTGTAGAGTTGGCCCTAAAAGGAGGTTGTCGCTGGATACAACTTCGCATGAAGGGCGCTTCAGCTGAGCAGATTCTCTCTGTCGCGCGGGATGTCAAGACGCGTTGCGAGCATTATGGTGCGAAGTTTATCATTGATGACCATGTTGAGTTGGTTATCTCGGCGGGAGCCGATGGAGTCCATTTGGGTAAAAATGATATGCCTGTAACTGAGGCTCGCCAGATTTTGGGCAAAGATAAGATTATCGGAGCGACAGCCAACACGTTGGAGGATGTATTGCGTGGATTTCACTCTGGTGCCGATTATATAGGTTGTGGCCCTTACCGCTTTACCCGTACGAAGGAGAATCTCTCTCCAATTATTGGGCTGGAGGGTTATCTTGAGATTATGCAGCAGGCGCGCGAGCAAGGCGTAAGCATCC
>JAFOZN010000286.1 GCA_017391185.1 Alistipes sp.
AAACGAAATAAAAACCAAAATAATATATTCACTATACTTTTTGACCAATTATAGGTCGATAAATACAAAACAAAGCAAACTTAAAAGAAAGATAGAATTACAAAAATGGTCTATTCAGGAATAAAAGCTATCAACTTGGGAAGTGATAACACGCGCTAATGCTACCAGAAATCATAAAGGTAATTGACTTTAAATTCAAATTTCGGACAATCTCGATTTTGACTACTGATACCATATTCTCGCCCGACACACCCATGCTAAAGCATGCCACACAAAACTTATTACTCTTACGATGTAGAATATTAAGAAAATTTTTCCTATCTTTACCAAAATTTTGTTTACAAATGAGTTGTGATTTTAAATGTCCTAAAAAACATATACCAGAACCTGGTCGTGGATTTACCGTCTGCGACTGCGGCACAGACCTGCTTGTAGAGCCTGTAGAGGGTTGCTTCAAGCTACATGAAACACCTTGGCTGGAGGAGTATCCAGACAATATCCCGACAGATATTTTTGAGGTGCGTTTCAAGAATACACGCCGTTCATACTACAAAAACGTCAATAATCTCCCACTCAAACGTGGAGATATTGTTGCTGTAGAGGCCTCGCCTGGCCACGATATCGGAATAATCTCGCTTACGGGCGATATGGTTGCCAAGCAGATTCGCCGTACGGGATTCACTCCATTTAATGGTGAGTATAAGAAGATCTATCGCAAGGCCAAGCCTTATGATATCGAGCGTTGGCAGGAGGCTATTGCTTTGGAGCATGACACGATGATTCAATCTCGCCAGATAGCTGCCGAGATGGGACTCGATATGAAGATCGGAGATGTAGAGTATCAGGGCGACAAAATCAAAGCCATCTTCTACTACATTGCCGAGGGAAGAGTCGATTTCCGTGAGCTGATCAAGGTCTTTGCCGACAGATTCCACATCCGTATCGAGATGAAGCAGATCGGAGCCCGTCAGGAGGCGGGACGTATAGGCGGTATCGGAGCATGCGGTAGAGAGTTGTGCTGTGCTTCGTGGATTTCGAGCTTTTCGAGTGTTACGACCAACGCTGCGCGAGTACAAGATATTTCACTCAATCCTCAGAAGTTGGCAGGACAGTGCTCTAAGCTCAAGTGTTGCTTGATGTATGAGTATGATGTATATGCCGATGCACGCCAGACTTTGCCTCGCTTAAGAGAGCCTCTGCAAGCTATGGATGGAGAGTATTATCTTGTAAAGACTGATATTCTGGCTCACACCATGTCCTTTAGCAGTAGCAAGGATACCATGTCAAATCTTATCACTATCCCTACTTCGCGAGTAAGGGAGATTTTGGCTATGAATCGTGCTGGCAAGAAGGTGGAGTCACTCATCGACAAAGACTCTATCGTCAAAGTCGAAGAACCTACATTCCGTACCGAGGAAGATAGCATCACTCGCTTCGACAACCAGAACAAACGCCGTAAGAACCGTAACAACAAGAATAATCGCCAACGCAATCAAGCCAATGGCGAGAATAGTGGTGAGCAGCCATCAACAGAGCAGGGCAAGGAGCCTCGCGAGGGCAAAAATTTCCGCAACAAGGAGGGCCGAAACGATAGATCTCGTAACAACCACCGCGATCAGCGTAAGGCCGAGAATAATATCTCAGAGCAGAAAAATGCGGTAGCAGCAAACCCCGCTAACGAAGCACAGCCCCAGAAGTCAGAAGTCAAGGAGCAGGGCGGTCAGCCACGCGAGAATAGAGAGAATCGCAACAACCGCAATTTCAAACCTCGCCACAACGATCGCCGTAGAGATGGAGCCAACGGCAAAAGAGCCAACAACGGTAACGATGGCGACAAGGCTCAGCACACAACCCCAAGACAAGAGGGTGCAAACAACCCTACACCCAAGTCAGAGTAATGCAGAGTAGGAGTATGAGATTGGTGATGCACCTAATAGTTGCGGCTCTCATTTCGCTGACGACATGGCAATGTAGTTTGGAGAAGAACCATGTAGTGATGGAGGATGTAAACACCTCTGGGTGGGATAATGCCATAAGCCTACAATACATCAGCGATGTTACAGAATTGCGCAACCTCTCCATCACATTACGCGTCAGGGAGAGTTTTGAGGCCGATAAATTGGCTTTTGACATTACCACCATGACTTCGGATTCTCTCCGCTACAACGAGCAGGTTATCCTTCCTGTCGATTTTCAGTGGCAAGGAAGCGTTGCACGCTCTATGGAGATAGAACTACCCTATCGCCACAATGTAGAGCTAAGTCGCAATGGTGAGTATATAATCAGATTACGCCCACTCATTCCTATAAAGGGGGTTGAGTCGGCAGGTATTAACTTTAAATCAATGAAATAGAAGTGGGACGAGGAAAAGATAAATTACGCAGATTTGCCGAGAACCTTACCTTTAGTTGCTTGGTGCAGCCCGAATTTGAAGATATTTTTCACAAGGATCACGCCCTGAAAGGTCGCTGGCATGAGGATTTCTTCCACAATGATAATCCCATCATTTTGGAGTTGGGTTGTGGCAAGGGCGAATACACCATTGCATTGGCCGAGCGTAACCCTAACGTAAACTACATCGGTGTAGATATCAAGGGTGCGCGTATGTGGCGTGGTGCAAAGACTGCTACAGAAAACAAGATGTCTAACGTAGGCTTCCTCCGTACACGTATCGAATTTATCAACTCCTTCTTTGCCGAGGGTGAGATTGCCGAGATCTGGATCACATTCCCTGATCCTCAGCTCAAGACTCGCCGTGCCAAAAAACGCCTTACTTCGCCTATCTTCTTGGAGTATTACGCTCAATTTTTGGCCTCAGACGGTTGGATTAATCTCAAGACCGACTCTCAGCACCTTTACGGCTACACCAACGAGGTTGTGCGCCACTTCGACCTACCATGCGAGGCTTCGAACAACGATATCTACGGCACAGGCTTTGCCGATGCTGACCTCTCGGTCAAGACTGCATATGAGACCAAATTCCTACAATGGGGCTTGCCTATTACCTACACCCGCTTCTCTTTGGCTGGTGGCAAAGTATTCCCTATGTTTGAGTGGGAAGAGGATGAAAAGTTAGAGAAAGATAACGAGGAGGCAAGAAAAATAGATCATATAAAACTTAATAAATAATAGTCATGAAAAAACTACTTTTTACCATTGTTGCTTGTGTCGCATTCATCATTTCGGCATCAGCTCAGAGCGTACTTGTAATGCCTGGTGATTATCCCGATCCATCAATCATCAAGGATGGCGATGATTACTACCTTACACATACGCCAAACTACTACAAACCAGGATTTTTGATCTGGCACTCTAAGGATTTGGTATCTTGGGAGCCCGTAGGTCACGCTCTCACAGATTGGAAGGGCTCAGCTTGGGCACCTGATTTCCAGAAGGTTGGCGACACTTACTATATCTACTATCCAGATAGTGGCTCCAACTGGGTTATCTGGAGTAAGGACGTTGCTGGCCCATGGAGCGAGCCTATCGACCTAAAGATCGGCGGTATTGATCCAGGTTTGGTCGTAACTCCAGAGGGTAAGCGTTACCTCTTCACAAACGTAGGAAACGTCACTCCATTGACTGATGACGGTTTGGCTCGCGCAGGTGAGACAAAGCATGTATATGGTGGCTGGAACTACCCAAGCGAGTGGGATACAGAGTGTGGTTGCTTGGAGTCACCAAAACTCACATACCACAACGGCTATTACTACATGACCTCTGCTCAGGGCGGTACAGCGGGTCCTGCGACAAGCCACATGGCCGTATGCGCTCGCTCAAAGGATATCTATGGTCCATGGGAGAATTCGCCATACAACCCTATCGTTCATACCTACTCAGCCTCTGAGGAGTGGTGGTCAAAGGGTCACGGCACATTGATCGAAGGCCCAGGTGGTCAGTGGTGGATCATGTACCACGCCTACAAGAAGAATGCTCACGCCATTGGTCGCCACACAGTGATGGAGCCTATCGAGTGGACTAAGGGTGGATGGTATCGCACTATCAAAGATTTGGACGTAACACACCTGAAGCCTATGACAATCGACATCTCCGACAACTTCGAGTCAGCTAAGATTGGTTGGCAGTGGGCAGGATGGAAAGAGCCTATTACCAACATTGTATCTACCAAGAAGGGCGCAGCAATCGTACCTGCAACAGGTACTACACCAAAAGATGGACGCATGATGATTGCAGCAGCTCCAGACTATAAATATATGGTAGAGACCTCTCTCACACTCGACAAGGGCAATCAGGCAGGTTTGATGCTCTTCTATCGTCCAAACGCATTTGTGGGCGTAACTTGCAGCAAGGATGTGATTACCATCCACAAGAGCGCCGCAAGCAAGGATGAGATCTTGAATAAGTTCGGAGAGTCATTGCGTCTCCGCCTTGAGAACAAGGGCAAAACTCTCACCATGAGCGCAAGTAAGGATGGTAAGGAGTGGGTAGTAATCTACGAGAACCTCGACATTGCCAACATGCATCACAACAAGTTAGGCGACTTTATCTCACTTCGCCCTGCACTCTGCTCAATCGGCGAGGGCGAGGCTCAGTTCCACGAGTTTATCTATAAGCCTATCAAGGAGTAAGGATATCAATAGCAAACACAAAAGGCTGGCAAATTGCCAGCCTTTTCGTTTATACCTATATATTACCTTATAAACAACAACTCTCGGTATTTTGGCAGAGGCCACATCTGATCATCTATAACCTCCTCCATCTTATCGATATGGGTGCGAATCTCGTCTAAGAAGCAAGCCACGTTGTCGTGATAGAGGATAGCTCGCTGACGCTGATCCTCCACGCGATTAGCAACCTTGCGAGCCTCAACCATATCCGCCACCAAACCCTGCAGAGCAGATGTGTGCATCTGAATCTCACGAATAAGTTCCATATCACTATCAAAATTCAAGCCCAACGACTTCATCTTGAAGGCCTTATCCAAGAGCATCGACTCATACTTCGATGCTACGGGGATGATATGATTCATCGTCAGATCACCCAACACGCGCGCCTCGATCTGAATCTTCTTGGTATAGGTCTCCCACTTAACCTCGGTACGAGCCTCCAACTCAACCTGATTAAAGACACCCATATCCTTAAACATCTTAAGCGTAGCAGGATCCAAATAACGATCGAAGATCAACGGTGCTGAGGTCTCACAATCCAAGCCTCGGCGTGCCGCCTCACGCTTCCACTCATCAGAATAGCCATTACCATCGAAATGAATCATCTTGCAACGCTTGATGAGTTGCTTGAGAGTCTCATATATTGCACGCTCCTTCTTCTGACCTCGCTCAATCTTGGCATCCACCTCATGCTTAAACTCGGCAAGTTGCTCGGCAGCAGCCGTACAAAGTGTAATCATCGCCTCGGCACAGTTATCCGAAGAGCCTACAGCACGAAACTCAAAACGATTTCCAGTAAAGGCAAATGGCGAAGTGCGGTTGCGATCGGTGTTATCAAGCAGGATAGATGGAATCTGCGCCGCACCACTCATCTTCAAAACACTCTTGGCATCGAAACGGATAGCATCATCGCTTGTGCTGCGCTCCAAATTATCCAACACAGATGAGATCTGCGATCCCAAAAATGCAGATATAATCGCAGGTGGAGCCTCGTTGGCACCCAAACGGTGAACATTTGTCGCACTCATGATAGCCGCCTTAAGCAGACCGTTGTGTTTATGCACGGCAGCAATGACATTCACCAAGAAGGTGATAAACTGCAAATTCTCCGATGGAGTCTTACCTGGGCCAAAGAGGTTCACTCCCGTATCTGTTCCGAGCGACCAGTTATTATGTTTACCCGAACCGTTGATACCCTTGAATGGCTTCTCATGCAACAACACTCGGAAATGATGACGGCGAGCAATTTTATCCATAATGGTCATCAAGAGCTGATTATGGTCATTTGCCAAATTAGCCTCCTCATATACAGGAGCCAACTCAAACTGATTGGGAGCCGCCTCATTGTGGCGAGTTTTGACAGGAATACCGAGCTTTAAACTCTCATACTCCAACTCCTTCATAAAGTTAATAACGCGCGTAGGGATAGCACCAAAGTAGTGATCCTCCAACTGCTGATTCTTAGCCGACTCATGCCCCATCAAGGTACGTCCCGTAAGCAACAAATCTGGACGTGCTGCCCAAAGGCTCTCATCTACCAAGAAATACTCCTGCTCCCAACCAAGATAGGTATGCACTCGGCTTACATTCTTGTCAAAATAGTGACACACAGCCGTAGCAGCCTTATCAATGGCAGCCAAAGCCTTCAACAATGGCACTTTATAATCCAACGCTTCGCCCGTATAAGATATAAATACGGTAGGGATACACAGCGTAGTATCTACGATAAATGCTGGCGAAGTAGGATCCCATGCCGAGTAACCGCGAGCCTCAAAAGTGTTGCGGATTCCACCATTAGGAAAAGATGAAGCATCAGGCTCCTGCTGAGCCAAAACCTTACCACTGAAGGATTCGATCACCATGCCCTTACCATCAGGATCAGAGAACGAATCATGCTTCTCAGCAGTACCACCCGTCAGAGGCTGAAACCAATGGGTATAGTGGTCTGCGCCATTATCCAATGCCCATTGTCGCATGCCCGCAGCAACACTATCGGCCAACTCCAACGAGAGTGGAGTCCCGTTATCCATCGTACTGAGTAGTGACTCATAAGTAAATTTATCCAAATACTTACGCATCACAGCTCTACCAAAAACCTTCTCACCGAAATAATCCGAAGGACGTGCGCTCGGCGCACTCACCTCTACGGCCTTATGATTAAGAGCCGCTTCAATCATTTGAAATCTGAGCATAGTATCTTAATTTTCCTAATTTGCACAACAGGTCTGAGAAGAAGTTTTTTCAATATCAAAAATTCTGCATTTTCAACAAAACATCTCTCGATACAAAAATAGATATTTTCGGCAAAAACACGCAAAAATGAGGCTGTTTTTCAGAATTATGACTAAATTTTTACGACAATATCTCATTTTCGCATCACAAATCTCACATCATATATCAAAAACTGCTCTATTTTTCAAAAAACAACCATTTTCTCACTAAAGCTCTATTTATTCCCCTTTATACCTTTTTTATCCTATTCCACCACTACTAATTATTATTTAAAAAACTTATTATTACACACTATTGGACTATTCAGCCCAATTTGTTAATTTTTACTTCTAAATAAATAGGATTTAATAATAAAAAAATGCTATCTTTGTATGATTAAATAAAGTTCCAAACAGAACACACAATTACTAAACACATACAATAAAAATTTTAATCAAATTAAACTATGGCTAATACCGAAAAAGCTAAGTTGTTCGCTGAGTTCCCACCGGTTTCTACCGAGCAGTGGGAGGCAGTCATTACAACAGACCTTAAAGGTGCTGATTACGAGCGTAAACTCGTATGGAAAACAGCCGAGGGATTCAACGTGCGTCCATACTATCGCGCAGAGAATCTTGAGGGCGTAGAATTCTTGGGTTCTGAGGCCGGAGAGTTCCCTTATGTTCGCGGTACTCACTCTTCAAACAGCTGGGGTATCCACCAGACTGTGACAGTAGAGTGTCCAAAGGCTGCTAACGAGGAGGCTTTGAAGCTTCTTAATTCTGGTGTTGATTCACTCGGTTTCCACTTCCCAAAGGGAGAGGCTTCTGCTGAGGATATTAACACTTTGTTGGAGGGTATCACAATCCCTGCCGTAGAGCTTACTTTCAGCGGTAAGGATTTCGTTGGTACTGCTAACAACATCTTCGCTAAGTTCGAGGCTGAGGGTTATGCTAAGGATGAGGTGAAGGCTAACTTCGTATTCGATCCTATCGTGAAGGATCTCTCTACTCAGGGTATCTACTGCTGTGGCGACACTTGTGGCTGTGCATGCTATGAGGCTGTTGCAGGTTTCATCAAGAAGTCAGCAGATTGGAAGTATATCCGCGTAGTAAACGTATCGGCTGCAATCTTCTCTAACGCTGGTTCTACTATCGTAGAGGAGCTTGGTTTTGCTTTGGCAGCAGGTCACGACTACTTGGTGAAGTTCACAGAGATGGGCTTGCCTGTTGACTTGGTAGCTCGCAAGATCCGTTTCTCATTTGCCGTTACAGCAAACTACTTCATGGAGATCGCTAAGTTCCGTGCTGCTCGTATGTTGTGGGCTAATATCGTAAAGGGCTACAATCCTGAGAAGGAGTGCTCTTGCAAGATGTTTGCACACGCTACAACTTCTACTTGGAACCAGACAGTATATGATCCATATGTAAATATGTTGCGTGGTACTACTGAGGCTATGTCTGCTGCATTGGCAGGTGTACACTCTTTGGAGGTTACTCCATTTGACTACTCATTCGAGCAGCCAAACGAGTTCTCTAAGCGCATCGCTCGTAACACTGAGCTTCTTTTGAAGCATGAGTCACACTTCGATCAGGTTGTTGACCCAGCAGGTGGTTCATACTATATCGAGACTCTTACAAAGAATATCGCCGAGCAGGCTTGGAAGCTCTTCCTCGAGGTTGAGGATAAGGGTGGCTACGTAGAGGCATTCAAGGCAGGCTTCGTAGTTGAGAAGGTTAAGGCTTCGGCTGCTGCTAAGGATAAGAACATCGCTACACGCCGTCAGATCCTTTTGGGTGCTAATCAGTATCCTAACTTCACTGAGGTTGCCGATTCAGCTATCTGTGACTGCGCTGTTACTCGCAAAGAGCAGGAGAATGTTCTCACACC
>JAFOZN010000287.1 GCA_017391185.1 Alistipes sp.
GAAGTCGTATGCGTGGTCGGCATAAATGAGCGAAGACAAGGCATCGACAGGCTCACCGTTGAGCAAGATGTCAAGCTTGGCAAGACGGCTTGGTTGATAACCCGTACGGTGGTAGTCAAACGATGCGTAACCCTTAGAGATACTCTTGAGTTTATCGTAGAAGTCGAAGACAATCTCCGAAAGTGGCATGTCGAAATTGATCTCCACACGATCCTGAGTGATAAAGTTCTGAGTCGTCATCACGCCTCGTTTGTCGATGCAGAGTTTGATTACCGCACCCAAGAAGTCGGCCTTGGTGATGACCTGCGCACGGATATATGGCTCCTCGATAGTCGCCACCTTAGTAATCTCAGGCAAACCCGAAGGGTTGTGTACCTCCAGCACCTCGCCCGAAGTAGTAGTGATGCGGTATGATACGTTAGGAACGGTAGTGATAACATCCATGTCGAACTCACGATACAGACGCTCCTGAATAATCTCCATATGCAACAATCCCAAGAATCCGCAGCGGAATCCAAATCCCAATGCAAGTGAACTCTCTGGCTCGAAGGTAAGCGAAGCATCGTTGAGCTGCAACTTCTCAAGGCTTGCGCGCAAATCCTCATACTGATCAGCCTCGACTGGATATACACCCGCAAAGACCATTGGCTTGACATCCTCGAAACCCTCGATAGCCTCTTGGCATGGGTTGGCTTTGTTGGTGATGGTATCTCCTACCTTTACATCGGTAGAGGTCTTAATGCCCGAACAGATATAACCCACGTCTCCAGCCTTGATCTCTTGGCGAGGAGACATCTTGAGTTTCAATACTCCGATCTCATCGGCATCGTAGTCATTACCCGTGTTGAAGAACTTTACATGATCGCCCTTGCGGATTGTACCGTTAAAGACACGGAAATATGCAATGATACCTCTAAATGGGTTGAAAACAGAGTCGAAGATAAGAGCCTGCAAAGGAGCATTCTCATCACCCTTTGGTGCGGGGATGCGCTCTACGATAGCCTCCAAAACATCCTCTACACCCTGACCTGTCTTACCCGAAGCCAAGAGAATATCCTCCTCTTTGCAACCAATTAGGTCTATGATCTGATCCTTAACCTCGTCAATCATTGCCGACTCTACGTCAATCTTATTCATCACGGGGATAATCTCCAAATCGTGACCGATAGCGAGGTAGAGGTTTGAGATTGTCTGCGCCTGAATACCTTGCGTAGCATCTACTACGAGCAAAGCACCCTCACATGAGGCGATGGCGCGCGATACCTCGTAAGAAAAGTCAACGTGTCCTGGGGTGTCAATCAGATTCAAAACGTATGTTTCACCATTGTGAGCATGATACTCCATCTGGATAGCGTGGCTCTTGATGGTGATACCTTTCTCTCGCTCAAGATCCATGTTATCCAACACCTGACTCTGCATCTCGCGTTGGTTGAGTGTATTAGTGAACTCCAGCAGACGGTCTGCCAGAGTAGATTTGCCGTGATCGATGTGGGCTATGATACAAAAGTTACGGATATTTTTCATTCTTTATATATATGTAATTGTGCAAAGATAATGAAAAAAATCAAAAGTAATAGGTTTTGATCTCCGAAAGCCAAAAAACCTGCGTTAAGTCAATCTAAAAACACTTCATAGATCAACTTTCTCTCAAAATAGGTTAGTTGCTAAGGGGTTTTTGAAAGTTTATTTGTAATTTTGTCGCAGAAAAAATTTATCATAATGAATGCTATCAAAAAATACGCAGATTTAGTCAAATTTTCGCATACAATATTTGCAATGCCGTTTGCCCTCATGGCCTTTGTTTATGCTTTGTGGGAGGATGATTTTGGAGCGGCGAACTCTAATCCATATTGGTGGATTACGTTGCTTGTGCAGGTAGTTTTGTGTATGGTTTTTGCTCGCAATGTGGCGATGGGATTTAATCGTTGGGCAGATCGTGAGATTGATGCCCGCAATCCTCGAACTGCAAACCGCGAAATCCCTGCTGGTAAAATCTCTCCTCGTGCTGCGTTGATTTTCGTGGCTTTAAATGCTCTGTTTTTTATCATTACAGCCGTGACTATCAACCCTTTGACCGCATGGCTTTCGCCTGTGGCATTGGCTGTGGTGATGTTCTATAGCTATTGTAAACGATTCACCTCGCTTGCGCACATGGTGTTGGGACTTTCGCTCTCGATAGCTCCCGTAGGAGCATATATTGCCGTTAGGGGTGAGTTTGCTTTGGAGCCATGCATCTTGGCTCTGTTGGTGATGACTTGGTGCGGTAGTTTCGATATAATCTACGCTTTGCAGGATCGTGAATTTGATATCAAGAACTCGCTTCATTCCATTCCTTCGCACTTTTCGGTGCGTACATCGCTCTATATCAGTATTGCATTGCATGTGGTGACTATCATCGCTTTGTTTTGGTTTGTGAGCTATCTGCCGCAGAATATCTGGATTTGGAGTGGGGCTGCGATTTTTACCCTTATCATCATCGCCGAGCATATCTTGGTGACACCTACCCGTCAGCGTAATATCGGCATAGCTTTCGGTACGCTCAATGGCTTGGCAAGTACCACCTTGGCTGGGCTTGTGATTCTCGGTATATTGCTCTCATAATCAGACGAGTATGTGGCTTTCGTTGGCTTTTCTCTCGGCAGCGCTTTTGGGTCTGTACGATGTGGCGAAAAAGCAGGCGCTCAAGTGTAACTCTGTGCCTGTAGTTTTGCTTTTGAATACCACTATTTCTACTCTTTTATTTTTGCCGATAGTCATCTCCGCAGAGTGCGATTTGGGGTGGTTTGAGGGGACTATTTTTCAGACCTCTACGCTACCTTTTGAAGCTCATCTCAAGGTTATTCTCAAATCTGTTATAGTCCTGAGCTCGTGGGTGTTCGGTTATATTGGCATTAAACATCTGCCTATTACACTTGTGGGTCCGATAAATGCTACTCGCCCCGTGTTGGTGCTATTGGGTGCTTTCTTGATTTTCGGGGAGCGATTAAACTCGATGCAGTGGGTGGGAGTGTTGCTTTCGCTTTTTTCTATCTTTTTGCTGAGTCGTTCGGGTAAAAAGGAGGGTATAGATTTTCGCAACAACGTCTGGATTTTGAGCATTGCTGCGGCTGCTGTTTTGGGAGCAGTCAGTGGGCTTTATGATAGATACATCACCAGAGAACTCTCGCCACTTTTTGTGCAGAGTTGGTATAATCTCTATCAGATGGTGATGATGGGTGTAGCGGTTGCTATTATCGCTTGGGTGCAAGGCCGTGAGGCTCTGAAATTTCGGTTTACTTGGGCTATACCATTGATTTCGATTTTGTTATCGGCTGCGGATTTGGCATATTTTGTTGCACTAAGCAATGAGGAGGCTATGATATCTGTGGTATCTATGGTTAGACGCTCCTCTGTGGTAGTGTCATTCTGTTGTGGTGCTTTGCTCTTTAAGGAGAAGAATTTGCGTGCAAAATTCATCGATTTGCTCTTGATTTTGATAGGAATGGTATTTTTGTGGCTGGGCACTCGTTAAGAATATGCCCTAAATGCATCTCATTTTGAGTAAAAATCACTATATTTGTCCGTTAAACAGATAAATAACGTAAAAATATATAAACAATGGAGATTTCTTTTAATTGGTTAAAGAAGTATGTTGACACCAAACTCTCTGCTCAGGAGGTTGCGACTATCTTGACAGATATAGGTTTGGAGGTTGAGGATTTTCAGAAGATTGAGACCGTAAAGGGAGGTCTTAAAGGCGTAGTGGTAGGTTATGTTGCCACTTGTGAGGATCATCCCGATTCGGACCATTTGCATATCACCACAGTAGATGTGGGAGCTGAGGAGAAGTTGCAGATCGTTTGTGGTGCGCCTAACTGCCGTCAGGGCTTGAAGGTTTTGTGTGCTACGGTAGGCTCAGTACTCTATCCTAATGGTGGCGATGAGGAGTTTAAGATCAAGCGTAGCAAGATCCGTGGCGTGGAGTCTTTGGGTATGCTTTGTGCTGAGGATGAGTTGGGTATCGGCTCATCGCACGATGGTATCATGGAGCTTCCTGAGGATGCTCCTGTGGGTATGTCGGCTCATGAGTATTTGGGCGTAAAGGATGACTATCTGATCGGTATTGGTCTTACCCCAAACCGTATTGACGCAGCATCGCACATCGGTGTAGCTCGTGATTTGGTTGCATATTTGCGCTCTAAGGGCGAGGATGTTAAGCTCACTTTGCCTTCGGTAGATGATTTCAAGGTGGATAATCACGACTTGGAGATTCCTGTTGAGGTGGAGAATCTCGATGCAGCGCCACGTTATGCAGGTCTTACAGTTACAGGTTGCCAGATTGCTCCATCACCAGAGTGGATGCAGAATGAGTTGCGTGCTGCGGGAATCAATCCTAAAAATAATTTGGTGGATATCACCAACTACGTACTCTTTGAGTTGGGACAGCCTCTCCATGCTTTCGATGCCGATAAGATCGAGGGTAAGAAGGTTGTGGTGAAGAATTGCGCTGAGGGTACTCCTTTTATCACTTTGGATGGCGTTGAGCGTAAACTCTCGGCTGAGGATTTGATGATCTGCTCGGCTGAGCGTCCTATGTGTATCGGAGGAGTATTTGGTGGTTTGGATTCAGGTGTATCGGATACCACTGTCAATGTATTCTTGGAGAGCGCATATTTCAATCCAGTGTCAATCCGCCGTTCGGCTAAGCGTCATGGCTTGAATACCGATGCTTCGTTCCGTTTTGAGCGAGGTGTAGATCCAAATATGCAGGTGTATGCTCTTAAGCGTGCTGCACTTTTAATGAAGGAGTTTGCGGGTGGTAAGATCTCAAGCGAGATTATTGATATCAATCCTACACCTGCTGCTGATTTTGAGTTTGAGTTGTCGTTGGATAGAGTAAATTCACTCATCGGTAAGCAGATCCCAGAAGAGACTGTCCGTACCATTTTGGATGCTCTGGAGGTAAAGATTCTTTCGGAGGATGGTCGTATCTTGAAGGTTGCCGTACCACCATACCGCGTAGATGTTCAGCGTGAGGCTGATTTGGTCGAGGATATCTTGCGTATCTATGGTTATAACAATGTTGAGATTCCTCAGGCGGTGCACTCAACCCTCTCTTACGCTCCAAAACCAGACAAGAACAAGCTTGTCAACATCGCTGCCGATCATTTGGCTGCATGCGGTTATACCGAGATTATGTCTAACTCGCTCACCAAGGCGAGCTACTATGATGGTCTTACTTCATATAAGGC
>JAFOZN010000030.1 GCA_017391185.1 Alistipes sp.
CAAGTATTATGCTGTAGATTCTTT
The DNA here is from genome assembly GCA_017391185.1 of Alistipes sp. Classification (GTDB taxonomy): domain Bacteria; phylum Bacteroidota; class Bacteroidia; order Bacteroidales; family Rikenellaceae; genus Alistipes. The sequence continues at coordinate 25 of JAFOZN010000030.1, forward strand.
CGTCGAAGGCTTGGCAGGTGTTGCATTAAATGGTTGTGGTTTCATAGATAAAACAGGTAAAGAGGTTATTCCTTTGAAGTATGATTCTGTTGGGTGCTTTACTGAAGGCTTGGCGAAGGTTAAATTAAATAACAAATGGGGTTATATAGATAAAACAGGTAAAGAGGTTATCCCTTTAAAGTATGATGATGCAAGTTCTTTCAGCGGAGGTAAAGCAAAAGTAATGACTAAAAATATATTTGGCATTGAGAAAGAGTTCTACATCGACAAAAACGGGAATATAGTTAAATAATCCTACTACTAATTGTGGCATAACGTTTTGGCGAAAAAGGGAAAAATCTATATATTTGTCAACAGAAACAAAATTTCTAAACAAAATAACAAAACAAATGAAACGTATTTTATTGACTTTGTCATTGTGTATGCTCACACTGGGCGCGATGGCACAGAAGAAGGATTGGGCGGCTTTTGGTCGCTACGAGAAGGCTAATAAGGAGGTGACAGTTCAGCCTACTGCCGTATTTATGGGTAACTCTATCACTGAGGGTTGGGCTAATAAGGATCCTGAGTTCTTCAAAAAGAATAACCTCGTGGGTCGTGGTATTAGCGGTCAGACATCTTCGGAGATGTTGGTCCGTTTCCGCCGCGATGTGTTGGATCACAACCCTAAGTGTGTGGTGATCATGGCTGGTACAAACGATGTTGCTCAGAACAACGGTTATATCGCACCTGAGAATACCGTAGGTAACATCATCTCGATGTGCGAGTTAGCTCAGGCTCATGGCATCAAGGTGATCCTCTGCTCTGTTCCTCCTACATCGGTATTTGGTTGGAGACGCGATCTCTCACCAGCACAGCCTATCCGCGATTTGAACGTGATGTTGGAGGCTTATGCTAAGGAGGCTAAGATCTACTATTTGAACTATCACCCTGCTTTGACAGATGAGAAGGGCGGTCTTCCACCAAAGTGGTCTAACGATACTTGCCACCCAAATCTTGAGTGCTACCGTACAGTGATGGAGCCTATGGTAAGTGAGGCTTTGAATACAGTTTTGAAGCTCAAGAAGGATAAGAAGGTTGTTCCAATTCCAGTGAAGTAAATTTACTGATAGGAAAATTAAAAAATCCGAAGCAGTTTTATCTGCTTCGGATTTTTAATTGCTACGCGCCGTATGTCATTACCCTACCATCGGCGGCTTCTGATTCGCATCTCGCGCTGCTTGAGCTTGCGCATCACTCCTACTACGGTCAAAGCTCCGAAGCATCCCAAAATGAGGATTACCATCCAATTATTCAGATTGTCGCCCTTCACTCGTGCCCACATCTCCAAAAGAGCCTCTGTGCGAGGACCACTATCATGCATCATGGCACAACGCTCGATGACACTGCGGTCGGGATACATCACGGGATTGATCACAACACTATCTGCCTCCTCGCCAAAAAAGTAGCTCAAATCGTATGCCTCCTCTTGTCCCGCCTCGATGGCTGATTCCGACATATACTCCAATACCTCTGGCGCACCGATAACGCTGACGTAACCGATGTAATCCATGTTGCGGATGGCATTTTCGGGCTTACACATGAAGTTGATGAAGTATGCCGCCGCTTTAGTATTCTTGGCATATTTAGGTATTACCCAGCCATCAAACCATACGATACTACCCTCTTTGGGTACGGTATAATCCAACTCAACATCTACCTCGGCTGCCTCCTCGATAGCCCATACTGCATCACCACTCCAAGTGAGGTTCAAAAGAGCTTTCTCCTTGGTCATCATCTCCTTACCAAAGTCAGCTTCCCAACCTGCCACATTCTTCTTGGTCTTCTTTAGCAAAGCTTCGACTTTGGCAATTGACTCATCAGAAGAGTCATACATCAAGGAGTCGATGTTAACCTCTCCACGCTTAATGGCATCATAATTATGGTATATCAGCAGCGGACTATACACATCACGAAAGGCATCCTTTACAAAAAGTTTCTTCTCAAATTTTGGATCCCATAATGCGCTCCAACTGCTCACCTCCTCTTCGGTGACATGCTTTTTATTGTAAAGGAAACCGGTTGTTCCCCACATATAGCCTACGGCATAATCGTGAGGATTCTTACCGTTGCAGTCGATCTTGTCGAATACCTGTTTGATATAAGGTGAGATATTGTCAAGATAGTTGGGTGTCGTACCAAAATCTTTGTTGATCGGCAGGAGCAGATCGTTACGCATCATACGCTCGATGATATACTCCGAAGGACATGCCAAGTCGAAATCCTCCTTGCCTCGCTCGATCTTGGCAAGCATAATCTCGTTGATGTCGAAGAGCTGATAGACAACCGTAACATCCTCTCCTGTCTCTTGTTTGTACCACTCCTCGAATTCGCCTATAAGCTCTTCATCGATATAATCTGCCCAGTTATATACCTTGAGTATAGATTTGCGGGCATCATCTCGATTACATCCCGATATGAGGAGTGTGCAAAGTGCTATTATGAGAAATAAAATTCTTTTCATTACTCTTAAAAACTTCTTTTTTAGTAGTTTATTATGCGTTGCTCTGCTTTTTGTTGCGTGCCGAACGTATATTTATCACTATAAGGAGCAACAAAACCGTAGCGAAGATAATCGTAGAGAGCGGTCTAAGCTCTGGGGTAAGACCACCCTTGCGAGCATCGGCATAGATATATGTCGAGAGCGTCTCCAAACCTTCGGTACCGATGGTGAAGATCGTAACCGCAAAATCATCAATCGAGAGCGTAAAGGCCAAGATAAAGCCACTGATCATGCCTGGCTTAAGCTCTGGGATCAAGACCTTGCGTAGAGCCTGCATGGGTGTCGCGCCCAAGTCCAGAGCCGCCTCATAGATGTTGGGATTCATCTGTTGTAGGCGAGGCATTACACATAGCACAACGTATGGTGTACAGAATGTAATATGCGCCAAAACTACCGTAGTATATCCCTGTGTGATACCCAAGCTGACAAAGAGCAGGAATAGTGAGATACCTGTGATAATATCGGGATTGAGCATCGGGATGTTATTCAGAGTATTCATCACCATCTTCTTCTTATGGTGAAGATTGAATATGCCAATGGCTGCGATGCTACCAAGTAGCGTTGAAACGGCAGCCGAGATGATGGCGATGATAAAGGTGTTCTCGATGGCTGTAAGCAATGAATGGTGTACACCTCCCGAAAAGAGTGAGGTGTAGAGCTTAGTGGAAAATCCAGTCCAGTTACCCAGTACCTTAGCCTCGGTAAACGAGAATATGGCGATGATTAGGATCGGAGCATATAACATTGCCAAAAGCAACCATAGATATGTCTGAGCAAAAAACTTCTTCATCAGATGATTCCTCCCTCGTTAGTGGTGCTTGTATCATCCTCATCGCTGAAAAGGTTTGTCGCAAAGATTATCACGAGCATAATCAACGATAGCGCTGCACCATAGTTCCACATTCCGTTATTAATGTTCTCTTGGATCGTAGTTCCGAAGAGTTTGATGTTGTTCATCGTGAGCAACTCAGCGATGGCGAATGTCGAGATTGTCGGCATAAAGACCATCATCACACCACTCATCACACCCGGCATTGAAAGGGGTACCATCACCTTGGTAAATACCTTCATCGGGCTGGCGCCCAAGTCCTGCGCTGCTTCGATATAACTGTGATCCATCTTCTGCATGGTGTTGTATATCGGATAGATCATAAACGGCAGGAAGTTATAGACCATACCAAATATCAATGCTCCTTCACCCAATGGCAGAGATAGGAAGTCGAACAAAGCAACTGTAGCCAACGTACGCACCAAGATGTTGATCCACATCGGCAGGATAAACAATACCACCATCACCTTCGAGCGACATAGTTCCGAATTACTCAAAATATATGCCGCTGGATATCCCAACAAAATACACAGAAGCGTAGTGATTATGGCGATACCTATCGAATAGACAAAGGTGTTGGCCGCTTCGGCGTTAGAGATAAACTTAGTGAAGTTGCGCAGTGTCATATTGCCATCGGCATCGTGGAATGCGTAATAGACAATCAATATCATCGGCAACACCACGAAAATCAATAGGAATATCAGATACGGGATACTCCAATTGTGTCTTCGAGAGAATGTCTTGACTAACCAATTCATAATCTTAAGTTTGATTTAAGTGGTTATGCCTTAGTGATTTTCAGATCCTCAGGTTGGATCTTGATGCCGACAATATCTCGATCATCCCATACGTCACAAGTGTTGACGTAGAGGTTGTCGCCATTCTCGGTGCGGATGGTGAGGTGATAATGGTCTCCCTTGTAGAGGATAAATCTCACATCACCCTCCACTACTCCATCATCCTTATTATCCATCAACTCTATCTTCTCGAATGCTACCTCGACTTTGACCTTTTCGCCACCCTCGATATCAGCTTGCTCTGCGCACACAAATGATGCTCCCAAAATCTCCACATGGGTAGAGTCAACCATCACACCATCAAACGAGTTGCACAAACGCTCCTTCTTCATTACGTGGATATCCGAAGGCTTGATAATCATACTTACCTCTTGGCCTGCCTCGAAGGCGTTGTAGTCCTGAATCATGATTTCATAACCCTCGGCAGTGTTGACTGTCATCTCATAGTGCACACCCTTGAAGATACATGATTGTACTACACCATTGAACATACCTGAATCGGTACGTGCCATGATGTAAATATCCTCTGGTCGAATCACTACATCTACGGGCGTATTCTCGCCAAAGCCCTTATCTACGCACTCAAACTCATGTCCGAGGAATGAGACGGCTTTATCCTTAATCATCGTACCATTGAGGATATTACTCTCTCCGATGAAGTCTGCCACGAATGCATTTGAAGGTTCGTTATAGATGTCAATAGGAGTACCTATCTGCTGAACTCTACCCTCGCTCATTACTACGATTGTGTCAGAGAGTGTCAGAGCCTCTTCTTGATCGTGTGTTACATATACAAAGGTGATACCCAGCTCTTTATGCATCTGCTTAAGCTCCATCTGCATATCCTTACGCATCTTCAGATCGAGTGCAGCCAAAGGCTCATCCAACAAAAGCACTTGTGGCTGATTGATGATGGCGCGAGCGATAGCTACACGCTGCTGCTGACCTCCCGAAAGAGAGTTTACATCACGCCACTCGTAATCGGTCATACCCACCATCTTCAGCGCACGGCGCACACGCATATCAATCTCATCGGCCTTTACCTTTTTGAGCTTTAGACCAAATGCGATATTGTCATATACATTGAGGTGTGGGAAGAGCGCGTAACGCTGGAATACTGTATTCACAGGTCTGAGGTGTGGTGGGATGTCGGTCATTTGCTCACCTGCGATGCGGATTTCACCCTCGCTGGCTGTACCAAATCCAGCCAAGATTCTCAGTAAAGTGGTTTTACCACAACCCGAAGGTCCGAGGATAGTCACAAACTCGCCCTTCTTTACAAACAAACTAACATCATCCAATACTACCTTATCACCGAATCGCTTAGAGATATGATTCAGCTCGATGATGAAATTTGAATCTTTCATTTCTTTACACTTAAATTAAAAAGTTTATAACTATCTTGCCTTTCGGGCTATATATCTGAATGCATTTACAAGGTCGAACTTCCAAGTAAGACCTACGTTTAAGACGTGACGCTTGGTGTAGTTGTTCGATGCCCATATTGCGTGTAGGCGGATGCTTTTGTTCTCCTTGAGTGGAAAATACTCCAAACCAGCACCGTAGAAAATATAATCCTTATCCGATGTGATAAACGCAGGCATCACCGCCTCGTTCTCTTCGTTTGCCAAGAGCTTATCTTCCTTAGAGAGATACTCTCCCAAAAAATCATAATTCAAATCATCTGATGTGCGCTCCCATCCAAATTTACCAAATATACGCACACTCTCGCCGAAATTGTATGAAGGAGTTGCTGTGAGTGTCATATCGGTGTCCAGAGCATCTTTCCAATCATCGGCTCTTGTAATCCAATCTACGTTGAGCGAGAAGTCGCCGAAGTAGAACATATTACCCAACGCCACACACTTTACGAACTCTCCTCTTTCGTATTCAAAGAAGTTGATTGACCATAGTGCCTCGTAGTGATCCCACGAGCGAGTGAATGCCAGATTGTATGCATACATATTATCCCATTTAGGAGAGTATGAAAATGGAGAATTTGTTATTTGGAATGCGATAGAACGATCATCCTCTTTGCCGTTCCATGTGGCAGAGAGTCCCCACTGATAACAGCCAAAAATATTGTAGAACATAGAGTTCATATCGAAGTATGAATCAATGTCATAGGCATCATACTCATAGCTTCCCACCATCACGACATCTTTACCTGCTGTAAATGAAAAACTACCCACCTCGTATGAGAGAGTTAACCAATC
>JAFOZN010000288.1 GCA_017391185.1 Alistipes sp.
ACAAGGACATGAGGTTATTGGCCTCTTTATGCGTAATTGGCACGATACGACAGGTACGCTCGAAGGCGATTGCCCGTGGTATGATGATCAGGTCTTTGCGGAGCTTGTTGCCAAGCGTTTGGATATTCCATTTCGTTTTGTCGATCTCTCTCAGGAGTATCGAAAAAGGGTGGTAGATTATATGTTCTCTGAGTATGAAAGAGGACGTACTCCTAATCCTGATGTGCTTTGCAATAGGGAGATTAAATTTGATGTCTTTCTTAAGGAGGCTTTGAAACTTGGTGCGGAGTTTGTCGCCACGGGACACTATTGCCAAAAAGAGGTGGTAGAGGTTGCTGGCGAGCCGAGATATCGTCTGTTGGCAGGAGCTGATAAGAATAAGGATCAAAGTTATTTTCTCTGCCAGCTTACTCAAGAGCAACTAAAATATGCTCTATTCCCCATCGGACATCTGCAAAAACCGCAAGTCAGAGAGATTGCTCAAGAGCAGAAATTGGCTACTGCTAAGCGTAAAGATTCTCAGGGTATATGCTTCGTAGGTAAGGTTGATTTGCCTGTGTTTTTACAACAACAACTCGCTGCAAAACAGGGGAATATACATGAGATTTTGCCCTCGTGGCCTAAGTATGCTTTAAGAGGGGGAGAAAGCGATATGAAGATACTCTCTGAGCCATATTCCTATACGGTCAGAGATGGTAAAAAAATCGGAACGCATAATGGCGCACACTTCTACACCATCGGTCAGCGTAAGGGTTTGGGTATAGGTGGTAGAAAAGAGTCGCTGTTTATTTTGGCCACCGATGTCAAGGAGAATGTGATATATGTGGGAGAGGGAGATGCTCATCCTGGATTGTATCGCAAGGTGTTGAGAATTTTGCCCGAAGAGATACATTGGGTAGATCCAAATGATGAGATGCGCGAGGGCGAGAGTCGCAAATATATGGTGCGTATTCGTTATCGCCAGCCACTTCAAGAGGCAGAGTTGATACGTTGTGAGGATGGCCTTTATCTAAAGTTTACTGAGGCTCAGAGGGGTATTGCCGCAGGTCAATTTGCCGCATGGTATGATGGCGAGGTATTGGTCGGATCGGGCGTGATAAATCGTTAGAATATATAGCTTATAATCTCATATATTTGAAGCATAGAGTAGTGATGCGGAGAGTCTTATTTTCATTATTGTTGCTTCTTACTATGGTTATCTCGGCTTCTGCTCAAAGGTCGAGAAGTATCGGTGTGGCATATTATAATGTGGATAAGTTGTATGATACTATCCCATCAACATTTTATGATGATGAGGCGTATACCCCGCAAGGAAAGTTGTATTGGGATAGTGAAAAATATGAACGTAAAATATCCAATATAGCTCAGGTTCTGGATTCGATGCGGATGCCTATTGTGATGCTGTATGGTGTGGAAAATGAGGCTGTTGTACGGGATATAGTGGAGCGATGTGCTGAGGATTATGCCTACATTCATCGTACACAAGATTACTCGGATGGCTTGGATTTTGCGTTGCTATATTATGGCGATATTTTCTTCCCTGAAAGGGTTACTTCATGGCATAAAGCATTGTGTGTAGAGGGTAGTATTGCTGGGCAAGAGGTGGCTATTATCGGCAATAATAGATCTTCTTCGATAGGTGTGTTAATAAACGAATTGGGGCTACGGAGTGGTGATAGTAAAATTGTGATTCTTGGTTCGCCCAATAAGTTAAATTTTGATAAATATGGTCTGTCGGATCATCTTGCCCAGGCTTCGCATGCTGGATATGGCAACAGAGTGCGTGGAAATAGGTGGGAAATGTATGATAGGGTAATATCAAACCTCTGTAATACAACATCTTGTGGGTGACGGTGACCAGACTTCGGAGGGTCGGTGAAGGATCTTTGCGTTTGGGGGATCTGCCCAAGGGCAAATGGCGGCACCTGACACCGGAGGAAGTGCGGTCTTTGGAGAAATAAATCATGCAATTTCGGTGGCCTGCACTTG